>NZ_JBFULC010000080.1:0-15861 GCF_056400525.1 Stenotrophomonas sp. P5_A9 | reverse complement strand
GGCCGGCGGCGGGGGCGGCGCGGTTTCCACCAGCTGCGGCTTCTCCGCATTGGCCGGGAGCGCCTTCGCATCGGGCATGTCGCTGGAGCCGGCCGCGGCGGGCAGGGGTTCGGGCAGCGGCTCGATCTCGGCCACCTGCTGCGGCGTTGCCGCCGGGCCGGCCTTGTAGAACTCGTCGTTGCGGCTGCTCAGCCACACCACCAGAAACAGGAGGATGCCGACGCCAAAGGCGATACCGGCGATCATCAGGCTGCGGCGGGGCAGGTGGAAGGTGATGTTCTTGCCAGACGTAGAGCGGGAAGCGGACATGAGCCATACCGTTGTGAACAGCCCGATTCTGCCACGCCGGCAATGACTGAGGGGTACATGGCGGCGCGCGGGCGGCAGAAATCCGCGTAACAGGCGATAATCCCCCTCCGTACCCGAACCCACCTGCCACCGCCATGCTTGATCCAGCCCTGCTTCGCCAACATCCCGCCGACCTTGCAGAACGCCTGCGCACCTCGCGCGGTTTCGAGCTGGATGTGTCCGGGCTGGAGTCGCTGGAAGCGGACCGCAAGCGCATCCAGGTGCGTACCCAGGAACTGCAGAGCCTGCGCAACAGCCGCTCCAAGGCCATCGGCCAGGCCAAGGCCAAGGGCGAAGACGTCTCGGCGATCATGGCCGAAGTGGCCGCCTTCGCCGATGAGCTCAAGGCCTCGGAAGTGGCCCTGGACGAACTGCGCGACAAGATCGAAGCCATCGCCCTGGGCATCCCCAACCTGCCGGCCGACGACGTGCCCGCCGGCAAGGACGAGACCGAGAACGTAGAACAGAAGCGCTGGGGCACCCCGCGCGCGTTCGACTTCCCCGTGCTCGACCACGTCGAACTGGGCGCCCGCAACCGCTGGCTCGATGGTGAGACCGCCGCCAAGCTGTCCGGTTCGCGCTTCACCGTGCTGCGCGGCCCGATCGCGCGCCTGCACCGCGCGCTGGCGCAGTTCATGCTCGACCTGCACACCGGCGAGCACGGCTATGAAGAAACGAACGTCCCGGCGCTGGTCAACGCCGAGTCGCTGCGCGGTACCAGCCAGCTGCCCAAGTTCGAAGACGACCTGTTCAAGACCGCCGTGGGCGAGTCCACGCGCTACCTGATCCCGACCTCGGAAGTGCCGCTGACCAACATCGTGCGCGATGACATCGTCGACGCCGACCAGCTGCCGCTGCGCATGACTGCCCACTCGCTGTGCTTCCGCGCCGAAGCCGGCAGCGGCGGCCGCGATGTGCGCGGCATGATCCGCCAGCACCAGTTCGAGAAGGTCGAACTGGTGGCCGCCTGCACCCCGGCGCAGAGCGACGAAGAACACCAGCGCATGACCCGCTGCGCCGAAGTGGTGCTGGAGAAGCTGGGCCTGCCGTACCGCAAGGTGCTGCTGTGCACCGGCGACATGGGCTTCTCGGCGATCAAGACCTACGACCTGGAAGTGTGGCTGCCCTCGCAGGACACCTACCGCGAGATCTCCTCGTGCTCCAACTGTGGCGATTTCCAGGCCCGCCGCATGCAGGCCCGCTGGCGCAACCCGGAAACCGGCAAGCCCGAACTGCTGCACACCCTCAACGGCTCCGGCGTGGCCGTGGGCCGGGCGATGATCGCGGTGATGGAGAACTACCAGAACGCCGACGGCAGCATCACCGTGCCGGACGCGCTCAAGCCCTACATGGGCGGCATCGAGACCATCGCCTGAAACGAAAAACCTGCCGAAAGGCGGGTTTTTTGCATCCAGGAGGTAGAGCCACCCCATGGGTGGCCGCCGTACCGTTCGGGCACCACGTGCAGCCACCCATGGGGTGGCTCTACCTCCGTTGTTCCTGGGCGGGTAGGGCCACGCCCTGCGTGGCTGGCGCTTTCCACGTTGATTCAATGCGAGCCAACGGCGGCCAAGTGCGTACCCGCGATCTCAAAAAGATGGCCCCAAAAGGGGCCATCAGGCGCAACACCGGCAAGGGAGAGAAAACCGGCGCCGCGCACCACGGCACCACGACGAGGGGGAGGGAGTGGCGTGGGGTTACACCTCAGGCAGCGGCCAGCTCACGCGGCTGCGGCAGCGCGGCCAGCGCCTGAGCGATCGCGTCGGTGCGGTGCTGCGGCGAGTAGGCGATGCCCTCGGCGCGCACGAATTCCACCTCGTCGATGCCGAAGAACGCGAACACCTGGCGCAGGTACGGATCCTGGAAGTCGGTCGGGGCGCCGGTGTGCAGGCCGCCGCGGCTGCTGGCCACGATCACGCGCTTGCCGCCGGCCAGGCCCACCGGGCCGGTATCGGTGTACTTGAAGGTCTTGCCAGCCACCGCCAGGCGGTCGATCCACGCCTTGAGGGTGGAGGCCACGCTGAAGTTGTACATTGGGGAGCCGATGACCACCACGTCGGCCGCCAGGAACTGCTCCAGCACCAGCGCCGCGTCGGCCACTTCGGCCGCGTCGGTCTGGGCCAGCGAACTGCTGCGCAGGTGCGCAACGGGCTGGGCGTCCAGGTCGCGGTAGGTGACCTCCAGGCCCGGCACCTGGTCACGCCACTGCTGGACCACGGCGGCCGAGAGCTGGCGGGAAACCGAGTTGTCGCCAAGGACGCTGGCATCGATGTGGAGAAGCTTCATGGCAATCACCTGTTATCTGGGAGGGGCGGGCAACGCGCCGCCGACGGAAAACAGGTTAGGTTGTTGCTTGGTTGGAATAAAGGTGGTTGAATACCACGTATTGTTCTATATCTGGAACTTCGGTATGCAAGACCTCAACGATCTCTACTACTTCGCCATGGTGGTCGACCACGGTGGTTTCGCCGCCGCCGAACGCGCCCTGGGCATCCCCAAATCCCGTCTGAGCCGCCGTATCAGCCAGCTGGAAACCGACCTCGGCGTACGCCTGCTGCAGCGCTCCACGCGCCGCTTCGCGGTGACCGACGTGGGCACCAGCGTGCACCGCCACGCCCAGACCATGCTCGCCGAGGCCCAGGCCGCGCGCGAAGTGGTGGACCGGCTGAGCGCCGAGCCACGCGGCCTGGTGCGCGCCAGCGTGCCGGTGTCGCTGGCGCAGATGCAGCTGCCCAAGCTGCTGCCCAAGTTCCTGGCCCAGTACCCCAAGGTGCGGCTGCAGCTGAACATCAGCAACCGCCGCGTGGACATCATCAACGAGGGCTACGACGTCGCCCTGCGCGTGCGCTCGCGGCTGGATGACGACGGCAGCCTGGTCATGCGCAGCTTCGGCCAGGTGCAGGAACTGCTGGTGGCGAGCCCGAAATACCTCGACCGTGCCGGCCGCCCCAAGGACCCGGACGAACTGGCCAACCACGTCACCCTGAGCATCAGCGAAGACGAAGCCCGCCAGCGCTGGGAACTGCACGGCCCCGAAGGCGCGGTGCGCCGCGTGGACCTGCAGCCACGCGTGGCCGGTTTCGATTTCCCGCTGCTGCAAAGCATGGTCAAGGACGGCTTCGGCATCACCATGCTGCCCGAGACCGTCTGCGCCGATGCCGTGCGCAGCGGCGAGCTGGAAGTGGTGCTGCCGGAATGGTCGCTGCCGCAGGGCGTGTGCCACGCCGTGTTCGCCTCGCGCCGCGGCCTGCTGCCGGCGGTGCGGGTGTTCATCGACTTCCTGGCCGAACACCTGCCGCCACAACTGGAGGCCTCGCGCCTGGATTGCGGTGGCGCGTGCGAGCGGGCCAAGGAGAAGATCAAGGCCAGCGCGCTGGGTGCGTTGGCGGTGGATGCGGGCTGAGCCCGGCACCGGCCGGGTGGGCAAAACCCACCTGAAATGCGAGAATGCGACCCCCGGCCAGTGCCGGGGAGCCATGCCGGACGGGGCGCTGCCCCGACCGGATGCCGGGGTTGAAATGACCTGGGCACGCGGTGCGCAGACAGCGCTACCGATACGGAGAGATGGCCGAGCGGTTTAAGGCACCGGTCTTGAAAACCGGCGAAGGGTCAAACCTTCCGTGGGTTCGAATCCCACTCTCTCCGCCAATCGCGTATAACTCATTGATTCTAAATATGAATTTTTGATGTGTCCTGATTGGCAGGCGGAAAGCATGCAGAGGCGACAATCGCATGCGCATCCCTCACCATTTGAGTCGGTCCGAGACCGGTCGCTGGTCCTTCGTCCAGCGTGTTCCCGTCGACCTTCACGCCGTGCTCGACTGCCGGCTGATCAAACGCACCCTTCGAACGAAAGACCTAGCTCAGGCCCACGTGCGTGCGGTCGTGCTGGGCGCAGGCTATGCTCGACTCTTCGCACAGTTGAAGGATCAACGCGTGGCCAAGCTCAGCAAAACGGATGCTGACCTTCTGATTGATCGTTTGACGAGCGCTGAGAACCTTCGCGAGCTCACGTTGAACCGCACCCGGGCATCGGACGGGACGGTCACGGAGCAATGGCAGATCGACAGTCCCAAGGACTTGAAGCTCTATAGGCAGCTCATGGAGTTGGAAGCGATGGCGGCCACGCTCCAGCAGCCTTCAGCAGCCCGCCGGGGACCGGCTCGCGAGATCTGGCCGCAGGTGACCTGCACATCCGCAACGCCACCGGCCCAGGCCATCGAGACGATCACCTTGGGAAAGGCGCGCGACGCCTTCCTGGCGACGCTCAAGCCTTCAACTCTGCCCAAGACCTACACGATCAAGAAGACCGCGATCGAGGCATTGGTGGCGTTCTTGGGGGCAAAGGCCAAGGTCCACGCGATCACGCGCTCGGACTTGGCCCGCTGGTATCAGGACATGCGGGAGAAGGGGGCTTCCACGCCGACCCTGACAAACAAGCAGTCCTACATCGGCGGCAAGGGCGGCTTCTTCGAGTGGGCCATGGCCTCTGGTCACTACCCGCGTGGCGACAACCCAGCCTCCGGCCATGTGAGCTATTCCCAGCGCGAGAAGCGCGCCCGCAAGAAGCTGGGTTTCAAAGCCTACGATAGGGCGCAGATCCGGGCGCTGTTCGCGCCCGAGGCACTGGCCAAACTGTCCGAATCGGCCCGCTGGGCGTCCCTCATTGGGCTCTACACCGGTGCCAGGGCGTCCGAAGTCGGTCAACTCCTCATCAAGGACGTGTTTGAGGAGGATGGCATCCCGTGTATCCGCATCTCAGACGACGGCGAGCACCAGAAGGTGAAAACCGAAGTGAGCCTTCGCACCGTGCCGCTACATCCTGAATTGCTCAAGATGGGACTCTTGGAGTGGGTCGACGGGAAGCGCGAGGCAGGTGAGACGAGACTATTCCCGGCGGCCAAAGCAACGGCCGTAAACGGGCAAGGGAACTGGATCACCAAGGCCTTCAGTCGGCACCTGGCTGAGGTGGGGAAGGGCTGGGAGCCCGCGAAGCGTGGGTTCCATTCCTTGCGGAAGACATTCATCCAGGAGCTGCAAGGGGTAGGGGTAGTTTCCGAGCTTAGGGCGCAAATTGTGGGGCATGAGCTCGATGACGAGCATCACTCGACCTACAGCAGGGGCTTTACCGCCCTAGAAAAGCTTGAGGGTCTAGGCGTGCACTCGCCTGGCCTGTCCGCTTTTGATGTGGCTGTCAGCCGTTCAAGGGTTGAGTAATAGCGCAGGAGAGCCTTTGCCTGATTGGTCAAAATCTAGAGCGAATTCGACCTATAAAATATCGAAGGGGAGTGGATTAAAAATGAGAAAGACACGGAAAGATCTTCTGGATGTCCCGACCGGGCAGGACGAGATGGGAGATGGAAGGGGCGAAGATCAGCATGTCGGCTGGGTCGACTGCCTATTTCGCGCCATTGCGAAATGGTCGTCGTTTCTTGTTTTCCTCGTTGTTCTACTTTTGGTTTTCCTTGTTTTTTGCGGGGATAAGCGACTTGCTATAATATGTATGAAGTACTTATTTGTAATAGCAGGGGGGGTGCAGATTTGTGCTGGGGTCTATTTGGGGATCTCGAAGCAAAAATATTTAGTCCGGGTTGTTGAGCAAGAGAAGCGATCCAGGACGTTCTTTGTCCGCCGTGTAGACCAGTATCGCTTGGTGCTTCGCCTTCTGAGAGATCTGCAAAAAACAGCCGCAAACGTCGGGGGTATTAATGCAGTCGCAATCCACTCGCTGCAAAACCGCTATGCCAATTTGGTTAGAAAGACGAGCAGTGGGCGGCGGAGTATAGGTGTAATCTCCCAAAAGGACTTGGCCAGTATGTTCATGGAGTCTTCGAGGAGCGCATTTTCTGGAACAATTTTTCTGATAATTGGGACTCTGATTATGGCTTTATCAGAGATTTTTCCAGCGCTGGTTGCTTAGCCGGGATTGGCTTCTCCGGTGCCTGGCTCAGTGCTAGCCATAAGAATACGACCGCGGTAGCTGCCGCACTTGTGCAAAGTGATGTTTTGTAAAAAATGCGCTTGGTCATACGTGCATCCCATCAGTTCGGTTGCAGGCTAGGGTGCGTTTGTTATTTGTCAATAGGTGAAACGCCCCTGGCCATCCTCCTTTCGGCTATGGACCATCCCACGAGCATCCTCAATCTGCTGCTCCGCCCCGACCAACTGCTCATCGCGGTCGATACGTGGGCCGAGGACGCACTGACTCAGAAGCCGTCGGTGGGCGCAAAGCTGCTGCTCATCCCGCAACACAATTTAGTGCTGGCCAGCCGCGGCTCCGCCCAGCTTTTCTTGAAGATCTACGAGCTGTGCCTTCAGGCCAGCTTCCGCGCGGACTTCACCATGGAGCAGCTCATGGCCGAGCTGGGGCTGGTCGTGGACCACCTTTGGCCGAACTACCTTCAGRCAGCCGCGGAGGCGGGCATGGCGCGGGACATCCTGCACAGCGAGCTTGTTCTGGGCGGCTGGTCACCGAAGAATGGCCGGATGATGGCCACGGCCTATGCCAAGGATGTCGGCGGTGGTCCGGCACGGGTGCAGCCGCTGGAAGGCGGCGTGGCCTAACCTGGGGAGCCGCTACGCGGGCGGCAATACAGCTTCAAACTTAGGGCCGACTTGGAGGCTGGACGGCTGCAGACGGCCTTCCTCAACAGGAGCACGGGGCGAACCGTTGCTGGAGGGGGCTGCTGGTTGCCGATATGCGCAAGGGACAAGTGATCATCACCGACGTGGCGGGGCTGTAATCTCACCGTCACGCCTCAATCGGTTGCATGTGCTCGAAGGCGGACTTGCAGGTTGATGGGAGTTCCCTGCGGATAGACTCTGGGCACCTTATTAGAGGTCCAACAAGTTGTCCCCACTTGGGGTCCGAAGCTTGGCTCGCTTCCCTTTGGCATGATTATTGGGCTACAGGCGGCTACTGTGAACGCGGTCGCTTGGCTGGCGAGGACAGGCCTGGTTGTTTTCCACACTTGAGGCCGGAAGGCCGTGATTGAGAGCGGGCGGGGGTCAAATGACGCGCAATTTCCATGACCAGCGTTCGGGCGGCCAATCCACCTCCCCAAGCCAGCTTGGGGGAGGTATTCATGTCCGTCCCCTTAACAGAAGGGGTGCGGGAACCTTATACAGCGAGCGACCAAGCCGATTCGAGCCGTCGCGTATTCACGCCCAGGACTCTGATCTCAAGAGATGATGCTCAGGAGAAAGGAAGTCGAGAGGAAAGGAGAACAGCCATGAACCGCGCGAATGAGACGGAGGTCCGCTGGCTCAGTTTTCGCCTCCGGAACGGCCAGTCGATTGGTCCAGAGAAGCTGCGGGCTGCTTGGGAACAGGCCGCGGAGACAAGGAGGTGTGCCGTCCGAAGAGAGGTCTTGCCGGGCGGTCTAGCTGTTTACTCGCTCTACGGCCCAGGGTTTCTCATCTCACCTCAAAAGGCAGAAGAAAGCATTCGGGCGTTTCTTACAAAAGAAGGCTATCTTTTCACCATGACACACGTGGTTGGGAAAGAAAGAAGCCCCACCTGACCTAAACTAGTCTTGCAAATCCTACGATTATGAAGAGCAAAAGCCGGACACGAGCCGATCTGCGAGATCCGTGGCGCTCATTGGCCTGGCTAAGGCAAAACCCTGTATTTCGTCGCAGCCTAAGCTCTGCAACAAAGAGACTTGCTCCTCGGTTTCGGCTCCCTCGGCCACCGTCATGTATCCCAAGCCGTGAGCCAAGCCGATGATGGCGCGAGCCTTGAGAAGTGAGCGTTCGTCTGTTGCCAAATTGTCGATCAGGGATTTGTCGAGCTTCAAGATGTCCATTGGAAGCTCTGTCAAATATGCAAAGTTGCTGTATCCACTTCCGAAATCATCCACGGCGAGGCGGATCCCGGCCAAGGCCATGAGTTTGAGCTGCCGACCTGGCAGCGAGTCTGCCCGAAGCCACTCCCCTTCAGTGATTTCTATTTCTACGTCTTCGCAGGAAAGGCCTTTCGATTTGATCTTTGCGATGAGCCGTTCGGCGGCGTCGGCGCGGGCTACATCTTTGGCGGACAGGTTGATGGAAAGCCCCAGCGTCAAGCCGAGCCTTCGCCAGGCGGACAGTTGGTCGAGCGCGTGGTCAACGACCCACTCAGTGACGCCCTCCATCAATGCGGTTCTCTCAAACACGGGAATGAACTCCGCCGGGCTGACGGAGCCCAGATGAGGATGGTTCCACCTTATGAGCACCTCGGCAGAGACCGGCTGCAGGTCGCTGGATCGAAATCTCGGCTGGTAGACCAGATGGAATTCGTCTTCCTTCAAGCCGCGCTGGGCGTCGGCGGCAAGCCGATAGCCCCGTCTCAGCCCGTCATCCCTGCCTGCCGAGTACCAGGCGAAGGAGACTTGGTCCGCTATGGATGCATGCAAGCCAATGAGCATCCTTCGGATCACGTCATCCGCACCGTCCACACCCAGCGTCACCGCACAGATCCCCGCATGAAAAAGAGGGGACATCGGGACAGCCGCAGCGACCAGCGGCCGAAGCATCCGCGAACGCAGCTCCTCGACTAGCCGCTCCACATCTTCAGCAGTGGGTAGGTCGACGAGAAAGGCAAAACGCGTCACGCCAACGTGATAGACGACCGCCAAGCCTTCAAGCGCAACGTTGAAGCGCACGCCTGCCCGCTTAATGAGGGCCTCTAGTGGGCCCATCCCCAGCACCTGGCCAGCTTCGTTTGCCCTTGGAAGATCAAAGATGTCAACGAGCACGGCATAGAGCGCCTTGTTAGGTTCTCTCTCCGACCAACCTGCATAGTCGATCGTGAACTGGTGGCGGTTGGGCAGCCCGCTCACGGGCTCTCGCCGCCCTGAGAGCACCCGCAACTCCAGTTCATTCATCGCAGCACGGGCCAACGTCTCAAGCTGTCGCGTCTCTGCCGTTGTAAATACCCGAGCCACCTTGTCCATGACGCACAGGGCGCCGATCGGCGTGCCGTTCTGGGCGATCAGCGGGCACCCCGCATAGAACCGTAAGTAAGGCTCGCCATCGACGAGCGGGTTCTTCGCGAAGCGCTCGTCCTGTTGAAGGTCGCTGACGACCAGGGTTCTTCCCTGACTAATGGTGTGCGAACAAATCGAGTCGTGGATGGTGGTTTCTGTGACCTCTAGCCCACGGCGCGAGATCAACCTCTGTCTATCGGCATCGACTAGTGAGACGAAGGCGACCGGGGCATCGAGGGCGTAAGTGGCCAGCTCAATGAGCCTGTCCAAGGAAGCGCCCGCTGCATCGTCCAGGACGTTTAGCCCTTCCAGCGCAGACATCCGTTCTTCAGAGGCAGTGGGGGCCATGCGCAGTTTGAAATGTGGGGGGGTGATTGCAACCATACGCCCGAGAGGTCACGTTCGGGAAGGGGCCCCCCGGAAGAGCGCTCAGTCCGCACGTCTAAATTGAAACCGTTCCTGCTGTCCGTCGAGTGAATGGGGCGCAGCGCTCGTTCCTGGCATGCTACTCCGCATCTTCCCAGCACCTAGAGGGTCGCTGTCGACTGATCTCATCGCGGCGTTGACACCTCCGGGGCTTGGCTTACTCCAAGTGCTAGCAGGGCCGCGGCATCTGATGCTCGCTGGATTAGAGGCAATCCCCTAGCCAACGAGGCATCTCTTTGGCTCTCGTGCCCTAAAAGACAAAGACGACCATCTTCTCGGCAGGCGCGCCGGGCGGGGCAGGCACCGAGCTCAGCAAGCGCTCAAACTCTGCAGTGTCCGAGTGGTGGAGCACCAACGGATGGTAGTCGGTGCAACTTGCGGACGGCACTCGGCCTGATGTATCCAGATGGCAGCTGTTGACGATTGTGATGCTTATCCGCAGCTCTTCCTCATGGGCCTGCGCATGCAACGCAGCCGGGCAAAAGCCGAAGAGAAGTGCGGTGTACAGGGCCGTCCGATTGCCCGGCGCAGTCGTGTTAGGTTTCATGCGATTGTCCCGTATCGAGCCTCTTCATCAGGGAGGCAAAGCGCGCCCCTGAGATGGCCTGCCGATTGCAGCATTTTGGACAGCTGAGCACGACTCCTCGACTGATTTGTTCCAAGCCGCTGGATGGAGATGTTGCAGTGAACTCAGCGGAACATCCCTGGCACTCTGCGGTCACCGACCTGAGTTCTTCCAAGATTTCGTCCCTGTAGCTGGCCTTACCTACAACAGAAAGCAAACGGAATGCGCCAGTATTTGGCATGGCTCGCGGCTCCTTGGCGAGATCGACTGAGTGGGCAATTGGTTCGGCTCATGACCGACACCACGGCGCTATGTTATGCGTCGACGACCCTTTCACCGGTGAAAGGCCCGTCGACACGGCGTCTAAGTCTGGACCAAGGGGCAGGGGCCAACAGTGAGTGTGGACGTGGATGTGGCCTACAGGTCGTTCGCGCAGTCGCTCAGGCAGCGCCCAGCAATTGGGGATGGTTCCTCGACGCTCTGGGCTTTGCGTGCGCGCAATGGCCGGCGGAGGGAATTGTCCCAATAGTTAAGTGGCCCTTCTGCTGCGCACGTCCGCAGCACGAAACCCAAGCCGGACGTGACTAAAGCTCGGCCCTATCCGGCCGCTACTCGTGTATGGAGGACACATATCAGGACGCCAGCCCGCATAGCCCTCGCGAGTCGGCGGCCCTGCGCACCCTCGACGTTGAGCTATTGTTTCGGCTGGAAATGACGGCCAGGCAAGTTAGGGGGCTATTTGCTCACCCCGGTTGGGCGGGGCAGGAGGCCCAGAGTTCGGAATGGGTCGTTGATGAGGTCTGGACGGGCCCAGCTTGGGGTGGGCAGCTACTGAAGGACGCTGTGGGGGTGATAAAGAATTCTTTCGAAGAGGTGGCGAGAGCGCCCATTTTTGGGCCTGCTTCGAAAGCAACCGCATTGGAACGTGAGAGCCTGCTTCGAGCCCGCCTGCTGGCCTATCCTGCGGGACGCGCGATCTTCATGCCGTCGGGACTAAAAGATGGCGAGGAGAGATTCTTCACAATCGTCGTTGGGTACATTGCGCGGCATCAGATCAGCGTCAAAGAGGACGTATTCGTTGCCAATTGGCTTTTGCAACATCCGGAACAGCTTCAGCAGCTTTTTGAGCTGGTCCGACGCTCCCAATCAGCTGGTATGGATCCTACGGTGGTTGCGGAGGCATTCTTAGGTCCATTCCTTCAATGACACCGCCACGTTTTTGTGGCTAGTACGCGCGGAGACAGTGGTACGTCGGTTGGTAGGTTTCCTTGCCCGCAGCAATCGGCTGGTTTCGCGATTCCTTGTCGAGCACTCTGCCGCCTGGGGGGCGAAAGAGGCACCAATGATAGTCCATAGCTACGCCAAGTCACCGTGCGTGGGAAAAGCGTAGACAGCGCCGAATAGGCCGGCAGGCGGTGGCCTTGTGGTGGTTTCCTCCTAAAGCCCAGTCGAGAAACCATCACGATCGCGGCTACTCTTTTAGTGTTCTTGTTTGCTCTCGATGTGCTCCGGTAAAGGTTGCCCGTCCTAGCCGAGTAGTCACCTGCCCTCTGCCCGATCTTGCGTGAGCGTCATTACAATGCTGGTTGCTGTAGCGACGGTCATGCCGTCCTCGCGCTGGATATCGCATCTATAGTGGCTAATCGTCCGACCGCGATGCGTGGGCCAAGCGTGAGCCCTTAGCCTGGCTTTCCACACAGGGCGCAAAAATGAAATGGACAGCTCGATGCTTGTGAAGCTCGTTGCTGGCTCGATCAGGGTGGAGTGAGCGGTGCCAATTGCAGCATCAGCTAGCTCGGCCAAAATGCCGCCATGGACCGTGCCTTGCTGGTTGCCGTGTTTGGCCGAATCCGCTTCAAGCTCTAGAGTTGCCATTGCCTCTCGTATGGCGATGAGCTTGAATCCGAGAAGTGCCGATATAGCGGTGGGATAGCGAAGGTGAGTAGTTTGCGCTGCCGATAAGGTTCCATTGAGTTGCTTTTTCAAAAACTCAAGGACCGGTAAGTGTTGGGAACCTGCTTTCACGCCGCTCTCCTTTAGCCTTGTCTGGGTTAGACGAATTTTTTACGGCCTGCCCACGCTCGCCCACGTTGCTGTAGCTTTAGCTAGCCGGCCAGCTGAGGTCTTTAGGTTGGGAGTTTGTAGGTGTAATTTAGGACAATCAATTTATTGTCCTAAGGACGCCGCATGAGATCCCGTTCCATCTCATCAGTGACGGAAGCGCTTGTTAAYCGAATTGACAGTGGCGACTTGGCGCCCGGGGTGCAGCTTCCGACGCACCGAAAGTTGGCCGCCCAATTCGGCATAGCAGTGGCGTCCGCCACCAAGGTCTATGCCCAATTACAAGCGTCCGGACACGTTATAGGCGAAATAGGCAGGGGGATGTTTGTCCGTGCACGCCGAAGAGAAGTGGCCTGGGACCCGGAGAACGAAGCGAGGTCAAGTTCTATTGCGATCGACCTGTCATTCAATCACCCCACGTGGCCAGGGCAGGAGGCGATGGTGAGATGCATGTTGCGCGAGTTGGCAGCTTCCGCGGAGGCAAGGTCACTCCTGCATCAGCAGCCGCCCGGTGGACGCGGACGGGAGCGGCAGATCATGGGCGAGTTCTTGTCCGACCAGCGTGGAGTCAAATGCGCGGTTGGCCGGACCTTCTTGGTTGGTGGTGCTCAGCAGGGCTTGGACGTCGTCGCGAGGGCGGTGCTTGGGATCCACGACCGTGTGGCCGTTGACGCGCTGACTTATCCCGGTTTTAAGATGCTGGCGAGGAGCCATGGGATCGAGTTGATGCCCGTTGCTTGTGCGGCCACTGGCCCGGACCTCGACGCTTTGGACGCTCTGTGTGATCGAAACCGTATCCGAGCCGTGTACACAATGCCTACGATGCACAATCCCTTGAGTTGGGTAATGAGCGAGTTGCATCGGCGACGGCTTGTTGATATCGCCCGCCGCCACGACCTTCTGATCATTGAAGATGCCTCCTACTCTTTTTTGGCAGAGGGGGCGCCAGCGCCGTTGGCCTGCCTAGCCCCTGAGAGGACTTTCTACATCACCAGCCTTTCTAAGGGGCTGGGAACCGGGCTTCGCTTTGGGGCCATTGTTTCGCCGATTCAATTTAAGGACCGCGTCACCTCAGCCATTCGCGCAAGTTACTGGAGCCTGCCCAGTATTGTTGCGGTGATGGCGGCGCGTTGGATTGAGGACGGCACGCTCAGTCGTGTTGAGGGAGATATTGTCGAACAAGCGCGCCGGCGTCAGCTGGTTGCCGCAGAGGTGTTTAGAGGAATGAATACCGTCACCGGTCCAACCTCAATGTGCTTGTGGATGCCTCTACCCGACGGGCTCCGAATGGACCAGGTTGCAGCGGCATTGGCCGAACAATATGTGGCGGTCTCTAAAGCTAGCGCATACGCCGCGACCCCGCAGGCGCCACATGCGCTCCGCATTGGTTTGAGTTCGGTGGAAAGTGAAGGACTTTTGCGAGAAGCCTTGATGACGGTGAGGAAGACTGTAGAGTCCTTTCCAATCTGAGGGAACAACTGAATCTGCCCTCCTCAAATGCGCCGTCATACGTGTGAAGGCGCGCAGAGTGAGTGGGAAAAGACCGTTTAGGCTCGACCAAGCACTCAGTCACGCGCTCATTCACCGGGATATCAGTTCCTTTACCCGCTCGGTTAGAACGCCAATATTGAAAGGTTTGGTTAGAACCGACATTCCCGGTCCTAAATGGCCTTCGTTCAGCATCGCATTCTCAGCGAAGCCAGTGACAAATAGAACTTTGAGGGAAGGGCGCGATACGCGAGCCGCCTCTGCCATCTGACGGCCGTTCATGCCACCTGGCAGCCCTACGTCGCTGATGAGCAGATCCAGCCTGATATCGCTCTGCAATATGCTCAGCCCAGTCAGGCTGTCTGCAGCTTGGATAACGTGGTAGCCCATGTCTTCCAATACATCGGTAAAGAGCATTCGGATGGTAGGCTCGTCGTCGACGATCATCACGGTCTCGCCGGCGTCCGTGGGGACCAGCCGTAGAGGTTCGGTGCTGTGGTCATTGTCCATTGCACTGCCGCTGTAACGGGGCAGATAGATGCACACGCTCGTTCCTTCGCCGATCTCCGAGTAGATCCGAACGTGCCCGCCAGACTGCTTGGCGAAGCCATAAATCATTGAGAGTCCTAGACCAGTTCCGGCACCTATTGGTTTGGTGGTGAAGAACGGATCGAAGGCTCTGGCCACCACCTCCGGCGGCATGCCCGTTCCATTGTCACTGACGGACATTGAGAGGTATTGTCCTTCTGGGATGGAAAGCTCCTTGCCTGCATCTCGGTCGACCCGGCGGTTGCAGGTTTCGACGGTCAGTAGGCCTCCGTCAGGCATGGCATCCCGAGCGTTGATGCACAAGTTGAGCAAGGAATTTTCAAGTTGAGAGCGATCGACCAGTACGGTCCAAAGGTCGGCGGCGCGCATACTTTCGACCCGTATCCCAGGACCGACGGTGCGCTGGATCATGTCCAGCATGTCCCCTATAAGTCGGTTCACGTCAGTCGCAACGGGCAACAATGTCTGTCGACGTGCGAAGGCGAGCAATCGGTGCGTAAGGGCAGCCGCCCGGTCGGATGCGTCCTGAGCCGTGCTGACATATTTTGCTAAGTTTTCAGTACGGCCTTGCTCTACGCGCATGGAAATCAAATCAAGGGCTCCAGATATCCCGGCCAGCAAGTTGTTGAAGTCATGTGCCAGGCCGCCAGTCAGATGCCCCACTGCCTCCATCTTTTGTGACTGACGCAAGGCTTCTTCTGACTGCATCAGCTCTCGCGTGCGCTCTTCAATCCGGTGTTCCAAGGCAGCATTGAGATTGCGTAGCTCTTCGATAGCTTGGTCGCGTTGAGCGAGAAGTTCACGCTTCTCGTCGAGATCTAAGATGACGCCTGGGAAGCGAAGCGGGGTTCCATCATGTGCATGCTCCACTCGCCCGTTAGCTTCCACCCAGTGATAGTCTCCGTCCTGCCTGCGGACGCGATACTGGTGCGCGTATGGACCACCTCGGCAGATCGCATCTCTAATGGCGTTGGCCAATCCTTCTTGGTCACTGGGATGCACATTGGAAATGATCCCAGCAAGCGGGATGTCGTCGAGCCGGTTTAAGCTCTCAAGACCAAAGCTTTCAGAAAATCCTTCGTCGATGGTGAAGCAATCTTGAGTAAGGTCCCAACTCCATGTCCCGACGATGGCGCCAGCAGCCAGTGCAAGCTGCACGCGTTCTGCATCACGCGCGGCGACGAGTTTGGCTTCAATCGCTTTGTCTCGCTCCAGTGTACGAGAATCGATTGCCTCGGCTAGGCTGATGTTCTTTCGGCTGAGCAGCTTGTGACGAGCATCTCTTGTGTGGTTGGCGATAACTTGATCGCTGGTTTCGATGGCGACATTCAGTATCCCAACGATGGAGCTATCTTCTCCAAAGACCGGGGAGGCCGTGGCATTCCAGTAGGTGGTTTGGCGAACACCCGACCGGGTCATGGGAAGGAGGATCTCGTTGCTCCCACACCCTTTGCC
>NZ_JBFULC010000079.1:0-16388 GCF_056400525.1 Stenotrophomonas sp. P5_A9 | reverse complement strand
GATTCACGGCGTGTCCCGGCATCCCACCCGCACCGTGCCAACCACACGCCAGTGAAACGCTGCTTTCGGCATCCCACCCGCACCGTGCCAACCACATGCCAGTGAAACGCTGCTTTCGGCATCCCACCCGCACCGCGCCAACCACACGCCAATGAAACGCTGCTTTCGGCATCCCACCCGCACCGTGCCAACCACCCGCCCATGAAACGGTGCTTTCTGCGGCCCACCCACATCTGCGACCCCATGTCGCAACCAGAACAGCCTTCCCGACCCATCCGGCAACATCCGGCTCACAGGCCGCAGCGCACAATCACCGCCTGTCTTTCGGAGCACCGCGATGACCGTTGAAATCATCAACCCCGCCACCGGCCAGGTCACCTACCGCCACGAACTGCTCGATGCCGCGCAGATCGAACAGCGCCTGGCCGCCGCCGCCAAGGCCTTCCCGCTGTGGTCGGGGCAGTCCCTGCAGGGACGGGGCGCCATCCTGCGCGGCATTGCCGCGCAACTGCGCCAGCGCAAGAACGATGTCCAGCAGGCGATGACCAGCGAAATGGGCAAGCTCAAGGCCGAAGCGCTCGCTGAAATCGAAAAGTGCGCCCAGGCTTGCGAGTTCTACGCCGACCACGCCGCCGACTACCTCAAGCCGCAGCTGATCGACACCGAAGCCCAGCGCAGCTACGTGCGCTACGAGCCCATCGGTTGCGTCTTCGCGGTCATGCCGTGGAACTTCCCCATCTGGCAGGTGTTCCGCTTCCTCGCGCCGGCGTTCATGGCCGGCAACGTCGCGCTGCTCAAGCATGCCAGCAACGTCCCGCAGTGCGCCGACCTGATCCTCGCCGTCTGCCGCGATGGCGGCCTGCCCGAGGGCGTGTTCGACGTGCTGCATATCGACAACGACCAGGCCGCCGACGTCCTGCGCGACAAGCGGGTCAAGGCGGTCACGCTGACGGGCAGTGAACGTGCCGGACGCTCGATCGCCGCCACCGCTGGCGACCAGCTCAAGAAGTGCGTCATGGAACTGGGCGGCAGCGATGCCTTCGTCGTGCTTGACGATGCCGACCTCGACAAGACGGTGGCCGCCGCGGTGAAGTCGCGCTTCGACAACAGCGGCCAGACCTGCATTGCCGCCAAGCGGTTCATCGTGGTCGACGCGATCGCCGATGCGTTCGTGGAGAAGTTCGTCGCTGCCGCGGCCGCGCGCGTGTACGGCGATCCGCAGGACGAGAAGACCACGCTGGCGCCGATGGCCCGTGCCGACCTGCGCGATGAGCTGCACAAGCAGGTGCAGACCAGCGTGGCCAAGGGCGCCAAGGTCCTGCTCGGCGGCGAGCCGGTAGCCGGCAGCCATGCCGGTTACCCGGCCACCATTCTGGACAATGTCGGCCCCGGCATGCCTGCCTACGACGAAGAACTGTTCGGCCCGGCGGCGGCCATCGTGCGCGTGCGCGATGACGCAGACGCGCTGCGTGTGGCCAACGACACCAGCTTCGGCCTGGGCGGCAGTGTCTGGAGCGGCGACGCGCAGCGCGGCGAAGCGATCGCCAAGCGCCTGGAATGCGGCGCGGCGTTCGTCAACGCCATCGTCAAGAGCGACCCGCGCCTGCCGTTCGGCGGCACCAAGCGCTCCGGCTTCGGCCGCGAGCTGGCCGACCATGGCATCCATGAGTTCATGAACATCAAGACCGTTTACGTCGCCTGATCGGAGCGGCCCGGCAGGGCCGCTGGAACCGGTAGTGCCGGCCGTTGGTCGGCTGCTCGAAATCTCCAAACACCCGGCGTGAATCCGGGTTTTTCTGGAGCCGGCCAGCGGCCGGCACTACCTGCGTATCGCCGCTTGGCGTCGCACCACCGGCCGACCTCAGAGCCAGCGGACGCGCTTGAACAGGCGGTACAGCCCCACGCAGATCGCGCCGACGCCGATGATCATCGCCGGGTACGCCCACGGCTTGTCCAGCTCGGGCATGTGGGTGAAGTTCATGCCGTACCAGCTGGTGATCAAGGTCGGCGCGGCGAGCAGCGCGGCCCAGGCACCGAGGCGCTTGACCGTCTCGCCCTGCGCCAGCGTCACCAGCGACAGGTTCACGCTCAGCGCGGTGCCCAGCATCTCGCGCAGGGTATCGATCACATCGCTGATCCGCACCGCGTGGTCGTGCACGTCGCGCAGGTACAGCTTCACCTCATCGGGCACCAGCTCGCCCTGGTAGCGTTTGATCTGCGCCAGCATGTCCTGCAGCGGCGCCACGGCCATGCGCATCTTGTTGAGCTCGCGCTTCAACTCGTACAGGCGCACGACGGTCTGGCGCTTGTAGCTGTCGGAGAAGATGTCCTTCTCCAGCAGCTCCAGCGTGTCGCGGTAGCGCTGGGTGATCGGCAGGTAGTTGTCGACCACGAAATCCAGCACCGCATACAGGCAGTACGACGGGCCCATGGTGCGCAGCAGCTCGGGCTCGCGCTCCACCCGCGCGCGCGGCGCGGCGTAGGACAGCGACGCGCCGTGGCGCACGGTGACCAGGAAGCGCGGCCCGAGGAAGGCGTGGGTTTCACCGTACTGGATGCGCTCGTCCACCATCTGCGCGGTGGTGACCACCACGAACAGCGAGTTGCCGTACGACTCCACCTTGGGGCGCTGATGCGCGTTGCGTGCGTCCTCGATGGCCAGCGAGTGCAGGCAAAATTCTTCCTGCAGCTTCAGCAGCACGCTGTCAGCCGGCTCGTAGAGACCGACCCAGACGAAGCCGTTGCCGCTTTCGATCACATCGCTGATCGCGTCCAAGCTGATGTCGTGGCGCTTGCCCTGATCATCGTAATGGACACAGTTGATGACGCAGGGCGGATTGACGGGTGCGGTACTTTCCATGGGCGGCATCGTGCGTCAGCGGCCCGTGACGGGCAAGTCACGACGCCCCAGCACCCACGCCAGCGCCAGGTGCACCGGCAGCAGCAACACGATCCACTGCAGGTTGACCTGCGCCTGCAGGCTCAGCCAGTGCAGGACCAGGCCCAGCGCGGCCGACAGCGCCACCGCCCACAGCACGATGCGGAACCACGCTCGCGGCACACGCCCGCGCAGCACGGTGACCGCGCCGGGAACCAGCAGCAGGCACAGCGGCGAGAGCACCAGCAGGTTGCGGTTGGCCCACGCCGCCTGATGCGCGCTGAAGCCCCACAGGTAAGTCAGCAGCGCGCCGGCGATGCCGCAGAACAGCCACAGCGGCAGCGCGATACCGCCCAGCACGCGCCGACGCGTGCGCAGGGCGATTACGCCCGCGGCGGCCAGCAGTCCACACAGCAGCCACGGCCACCAGTGGCGCGGGGATTCCTTGGGTTCGGGCGCGATGCGGTGCGGCAGCAGTTCCTGCTCGGCCTGCACCAGCGGACGGCCTTCGCTGTTGCGGGCCTGGCGCAGCGCGTCGGCCAGTCGCATCGGCACGAAGGCTTCCTGCCAGCGCGACAGTGGCTGGTCGGCGAACGGCCCCAGGCCGATGTCGAAGCCCAGCCACATCCATGGCGAGGGCGAGGCCAACCGCACCGATTCGCTGCGGTAGGTGTTGCCACGCGAGCGACCGGACAGCTGCGAATGCAGGCCGCCGCCAAGCGCCTGGTCGATGGTGTCGCGCACCATCGTGGCGCAGTTGGCGGTGTAGTAGTCGTAGTGGTAGCGCGCGTTCTCGGGCTTGGCGCGTTCGGCCAGGCCTGCGGCCAGCGTGCGGGCCTGCTGCGGGTCCAGGTCCAGCCACTGGATGCTGGCGCCGCGGCCGCTCTCGCGGTAGTACGACATGTCTTCGTCCAGCGGCAGCGCCACCAGGTAGTACATCATGTCGCCGCGCACGAAGCGGCCGATGAAGTCCGGCTCGCCCGGATCGAAATAGCCGAAGTTGTAGGAGATGGCCTGGCCATTGCGCGGGTCCAGGACGACCAGCGCATCGTGGCCGAAGCGCTCGAAGAAGATCTCGCCGGGCTGCATGGTCACCACGCCAATGCGTGGCGCCGGGGACATGTCCGCAGCGACACCGGGCGCGGGTGCTTCATCGCTTGCGACCGGCGTATCGGAGGACGTGGCGGCAGCCTCCTGCGCCAGCGCCGCGAACGGGACACTGGCCAGGAGGAGCAACCACGACAGGAACAACAGGCGGCACGACGGCCACCGCTTCAGCAGGGGCCGCATGGCGTTGATCAATCCTCGGTGTCGGTGTCCGCCGACAGCACGGTCACATGGAACGCCTGCACGCGGCGGGCATCGGCACGCGCCACCCGGAACACGAAGCGGTCCAGGCTGAGCTCGTCGCCGGTTTCGGGCAGGTGGCCGATCGCCTCGGTGACCAGGCCCCCGATGGTGTCGTAGTCGTCGTCGGGGAAGTCGGCGCCGAACCGCTCGTTGAAATCCTCGATCGCGGTCAGCGCATCGACCACGTACTGGCCGTCGGCCTGGATGGCGATCTGCGCGGTGTGGTCCTCGGCCTCGTCGTGCTCGTCGTCGATCTCGCCGACGATCTGCTCCAGCACGTCTTCGATGGTGACCAGCCCGGCGACGCCGCCGTACTCATCGACCACGATGGCCATGTGGTTGCGCGAGAGCCGGAACTCCTTGAGCAGCACGTTGAGCTTCTTGGCTTCGGGGATCAGCACCGCCGGGCGCAGCAGTTCGCGCACGTTGGCCGGACCGTGGTCGGCGACCACGCCGCGCAGCAGGTCCTTGGCCAGCAGCACGCCAAGGATGTCGTCCTTGTTGTCGCCGTGCACCGGGAAGCGCGAATGGCCGGATTCGACCACCTGCTTCATCAGTTCCAGGAAGGGCGCCTCCACCGGCAGCGAGACCATCTGCGAACGCGAGATCATCACGTCGCCCACGGTCAGCTCGGCGACCGAAATCGCGCCTTCCATCATGCGTAGGGTGTCGGCGGCGATCAGCCCATCTTCCTGCGCGGTGTGCAGGACCGCCACCAGCTCGTCGCGGGTGTGGGGTTCGCCGGAGAAGGCAGAGGTCAGGCGTTCGAGCCAGCTGCGCTTCTTTTCGTTTTGCTCCACATTGGAGCCACTACTGTCGTCTTCAGACATCTCTGGAAAAAAAGGCACCCGGCGAGCCGGGCGTTGGATTCAGTCTAGCAGGATGCGCGCCGCTGTCAGCGTCCGCCGGCGGGCGCTGCCTTCACGGGCCCGCCGGGGGCGGGGGCGCCCGGGGCGGCGTCCGGGGCCGGTTCCTCCTCCGGCGGCAGGTCCAGGCTGTAGGTGCAGCCGGCCAGGGTCTTGCCGGGGTGGGTCTTGACGGTGGACAGGCTCAGGATCACCGATTCGATCATCGGCTCGCCGGTCGTCGGGTCGGTGACGTCGCGGCTGACCAGCTCGCGCCCGGCCATGAACTTGTCCGGGTTGTCCACGCCATCCTCCAGCGCCAGCCGTTTGGCCATCGGGCGCGGGTCGGCCAGGTCGAGGATGGCCATGATGCTGGCCCCGGCCACGGCGATGTACTCGGTCTGCTGGCCGAATACGGTCACGGGCATGGCCAGGCGGAATTCGCTCATGAATTGATTGGACTGCGGCAGCGGCTGCAGGCCGTTGGCTACCGCCTTGAGCGGGTCGGCCACGACCGGCGCCACCGCGTTGTAGTCGGCCAGCCCCTGCCGGCATTCGATCAGGGCGGCCAGGTCCAGCGGGGCGGCGACGCTGGTGGCGGGCAGCAGGGCCAGCAGGCCCAGGCAGGCGGTCTTGAAGGCGATCATCGAAAATCCGTGGGTCACCGGCGGGCGGCTCAGTTCTCGTTGGCGTAGGGGTCGTCGATGCCCAGTTCGGCCAGGATGTCGCGTTCCAGCTGCTCCATGGCCTCGGCTTCCTTGTCGTCCTCGTGATCCCAGCCCAGCAGGTGCAGCACGCCATGCACGGTCAGGTGCGCATAATGGGCGTTGAGTCGCTTGTCCTGCTCCTCCGCCTCGCGCGCGACCACCGGGGCGCAGATCACCAGGTCCCCGAGCAGCGGGAATTTCACGCCCTTGGGCAGGCCCTCGGGCACCTCGGCCGGGAAGCTCAGCACGTTGGTGGCGTAATCCTTGCCCCGGTAATGCCGGTTCAGCGACTGGCCTTCCTTGGCATCGACCATGCGGATGGCCAGGTCGGCCTCGCGGATGCGGCCCTTGAGCGCGGCGGCAACCCACTTGCGGAAGCTCACCGCCGAGGGCAGCCCGGCACGGGGCAGGGCGTAGCTGACGGCTACATCGAGGCGGACGGGGCCCTTGGTCATGGCGATACCGGTAGTTCAGATCAATCGGAAGTGGACAGTGTACGTCTACTCCGCGCCGGGTTTTACCTGCTGCAGGTCGCGGCGGTCGTACGCGCTGACGATGCGTGCCACCAGCGGGTGGCGGACCACGTCGCGGGCTTCGAAGAAGGTGAAGCTGACGCCCTCGACATCGCGCAGCACCTCGATCGCATCGCGCAGGCCGGATTTGACGTGCTTGGGCAGGTCGGTCTGGGTCAGGTCGCCGGTGACCACGGCGGTCGAGCCGAAGCCGAGACGGGTCAGGAACATCTTCATCTGCTCGACGGTGGTGTTCTGCGCTTCGTCCAGGATCACGTACGCATCGTTGAGCGTGCGCCCGCGCATGTAGGCCAGCGGCGCGATCTCGATGATGTTTTTTTCCAGCAGCTTGAGCACTTTTTCCACGCCCAGCATTTCGTACAGCGCGTCATACAACGGGCGCAGGTACGGGTCCACTTTCTGGCTCAGGTCGCCGGGCAGGAAGCCCAGCTTCTCGCCGGCTTCCACCGCCGGGCGCACCAGGATCAGCCGCTGCACGCGCGACTCGTTCAACGCGTCCACCGCGCTGGCCACTGCCAGGAAGGTCTTGCCGGTACCGGCCGGGCCGATCCCGAAATTGATGTCGTGGGTGGTGATCTGGTGCAGGTAGCGCGCCTGGTTGGCGCCGCGCCCGCGCACCGTGCCGCGCTTGACCTTGATGGTCACGTCCTGCGCCTCATAGGCCCCGTCGACGACGTGTTCGACGTTGGCCTGGTTCAGCCGCAGGTGGATGGCGTGGCTGTCGAAGGTGACCTCGGCCGCTTCGGCGTAGAGGGCCTCGATCAGGGTCTTGGCTTCTTCGATCACCCGCTTGGGGCCGGTCACGCGGAACACAGGGCCGCGGTTGGCGATCTCCACGCCGAGCTTGAGTTCGATCTGGCGCAGGTGCTCGTCGAACGGGCCAGCCAGATTGGCCAGGCGTTCGTTGTCTTCCGGGACCAGGGTGAAGTCGCGTTGTGCAAGTGCCGTCATTGCGTCAGGCAGCCATCGGTCGAAGCGACCCGGCCGCAGCGTTGGGATGGGAAACACAGGGTAGCGCGCAGCCACGTTGGCCGCCAGCGAAGGCGCGGTTCTCCACAGTGTCTGTGCAAGGACGGTGCGGCAACCTGTGGATAGCTTGCGTGGGCCCTAGTGCGGCAGACGATCCGCGGTCGTGGTCAAAAAAGCGTCACGCCGCGCGCGTTCATCCACAGCGGTTGTGGGTGGATGTTGGAGAAACATGTGGATAAGCACCGTGGCGCCCATGGCGGCAAGGGTCTGCGCCAGGTGATCATTTCATGACCAGCGCGGCGTTGACTGACCTCTTCTTCACGGAGGTGTGCGCAAGGCGACGGCGCATCTCCTCCTGCAGAACGGCGTCCGATGTCACTGGTCGTGTCTGTGTCCGGCCGATGGGTGCCGTTGGCTGCGACGGGTCGGCTGGTCCGCGCCGGAACCTCGCTGCTGCAGCTTGAACAGACCCGCACCGCCGCCCACTGCCGGCGGTGCAGGCGCAGTCGCGCGCCTGGTGCGCGGCATTATGCCGCGTGGGGCGCGCTGGTGGGAACGGCGGCCCGAGGTGCCGCCGCCGCTGGCCGGCGCGCCCTCAGCTCGTCACCATCCGCGCGCGCAGCGAATTGCTGTACGCCTCGGTGATCACCACATCGACGAACTGCCCGATCAGGCGCGGGTGCCCGGGGAAATTCACCGAGCGCATGTTCTCGCTCTTGCCGGTCAACTCGTTCGGATCGCGTCGCGAGGGCCCTTCCACCAGCACGGTCTGCACGGTGCCGACCATCTTGGCCGAGATCGCCGCAGCCTGTTCGTTGATGCGCGCCTGCAGGCGCGACAGGCGCGCGTGCTTTTCGGCATCGCTGATCGTGTCTTCCAGATCGGCCGCGGGGGTACCCGGGCGACGCGAGTAGATAAAGGAGAAGCTGTGGTCGAAGCCGATGTCTTCGATAAGCTTCATGGTCTTTTCGAAGTCGGCCTCGGTCTCGCCGGGGAAGCCGACGATGAAGTCCGAGCTGATCGAGATGTCCGGCCGCACGGCGCGCAGCTTGCGGATCTTGGCCTTGAACTCCAGGGCCGTGTAACCGCGTTTCATCGCCGACAACACCTTGTCGCTGCCGGCCTGCACCGGCAGGTGCAGGAAATTGGCCAGCTGCGGCACATCGCGGTAGGCATCCACCAGCGAGTCGCTGAATTCCAGCGGGTGCGAGGTGGTGAACCGGATCCGGCCAACACCGTCGATCTCGGCGATGGTGCGGATCAGCAGGCCCAGGTCGGCGAACTCACCGTCCCCATACGGACCGCGGTAGGCATTGACGTTCTGGCCCAGCAGGTTGATTTCGCGCACACCCTGCGCGGCCAGCTGTGCAACTTCCACCACCACGTCCTCGAAGGGACGGCTGACTTCGGTGCCGCGGGTGTAGGGCACCACGCAAAAGGAGCAGTACTTCGAGCAGCCTTCCATGATCGACACAAACGCCGAACCGCCCTCGGCGCGCGGCTCAGGCAAACGGTCGAACTTCTCGATCTCGGGGAAGCTGATGTCCACCTGCGACTTGCCCGATTCGCGCCGCTGGCGGATCAGCTCCGGCAGCCGATGCAGGGTCTGCGGGCCGAACACCAGGTCCACGTGCGGGGCGCGCTTGATGATCGCCTCGCCTTCCTGCGAGGCCACGCAGCCGCCCACGCCGATGATCACGCCGCGGCCGTTGTTCTTCAGCGCCTTCCAGTAGCCCAGCTGGCTGAACACCTTCTCCTGCGCCTTCTCGCGGATCGAACAGGTGTTCATCAGCAGCACGTCGGCCTCGGCCGGGTCGTCGGTCAACTCCAGGCCTTCGGCGGCGGCCAGCACGTCGGCCATCTTGGACGAGTCGTACTCGTTCATCTGGCAACCGTGGGTCTTGATGTACAGCTTGCCGCGCACCGGTCCGGTCACCTGTGGCCGGGAGCCGGGCAGGGCGATCAGGTCGGGGCGGGGGGCGGGCGAATCAGGTGTGGCGGCAGGCAAGGCGGAGCCGGCCGAAGTCGGCGCGGTCGAAGCTGGCGTCCCGGTCATGGCGCTTATTCCAGTCGGGTGGGCGGGCAGGCAGCCGGTTGGCTGCGATGAGCCGTGCATTGTATGCCGGAAGCACTCCCCGGACGGGTTCAGGGCCGATCCGCGCTGGCGGCCGGCGTCAACCCCTTGGCAACCACCGCCGAAGTTGGGACACTCCCGACAATGAAGGGGATCTTGGGGATCGCTGCGTTGGCCTTGGCTGCGCTGACCGCTATGCCGGCCAGTGCGGGCACGTTGTACAAGTGCCTCGGTGCCGACGGCGTGCCCAGTTATGTCAGCAAGCGCGTATCCGGGGCGTCCTGCAGCGTGGTCAGCAGCTACCGGCCCGACCGCGGCGCGCCGCGCCGCTACACCCCGCCGCCGGCACCGGTCGCCGCGCCAGCGCCTGCACTGGTCCCGACAGCGACCGCCAGCGCGCCCGCCAGCCCGGTCCAGGCCGATCGCGCCAACACCGGCACCGCCCTGACCGCCAGCGGCCCGGCGCCATCGGCCACGGTGCTCAGCGCGCCGTCGGCCCCGGCCGCGCGGGCCAACAAAGCCGGCCGCGTGGTGAGCGGGCAGGTCTACTCCTACATGAAGGACGGGGTGCGCCACTACACCAGCGCCCGCCCGGCGCAGTTGGCCAGCCTCGGCCCGGTGCGCACCATCCACTACACCTTCATCGAGCGCTGTTACGCCTGCGGGGCCAACCCCGGCGTGAACTTCGGCTCGGTGCGGCTCAACACCACCGCGTTCCAGAGCGAGATCACCGCCGCCGCGCGCGAGTTCGGGGTCGAGGAAGCCGTGGTCCGCGCGATCATCCACGCCGAATCGGCCTACAACCCGACCGCGCTCAGCCGCGCCGGCGCCCAGGGCCTGATGCAGCTGATGCCGCCCACCGCGCGCCGCTTCGGCGTTACCGACTCCTACGACGCCGCGCAGAACATCCGCGGCGGCGTGCAGTACCTGTCCTGGCTGCTCAAGCGCTTCAACGGCAACCTCACCCTGGCCGCCGCCGGTTACAACGCAGGCGAGGGTGCCGTGGATCGCCATGGTGGCGTACCGCCTTACAGTGAGACCCAGTACTACGTGAAGCGGGTGGCGCAGCTGGCCGAACGCTACCGTGGTGCGCAGGCCACCACCCAGTGAGCCGACGCGCCCATGGCGCTGGCTGGCCTCCATGCCGTAATGTCGTGTCGTAATGTCGTTCCGTAGTACCGCGTTGTGTGGCCGACTTCGGTTCAGCTACACTCGCGGCTGATTCAATGTGGACTGGCCCCCACCGGTCTGCTGGCAGCCTCAAGCTACCTAAATCAATATCGGAGTGCCGGATGGCCAACGATGGGGTAAACGATCCAGTCGATACTGGACGTCGACGATTCCTTTCAGCAACCACTGCGGTGGTCGGAGCGGTCGGCGTCGGATTTGCAGCAGTGCCGTTCATCAAGTCCTGGAATCCCAGCGCCCGCGCCAAGCTGGCCGGTGCTCCGGTGATTGCCGATATCAGCGCACTCCAGGAAGGCCAGCGACTGGTCATGGAATGGCGTGGACAGCCGATCTGGATCGTCAAGCGCTCCAAGGCGATCCTGGACGCGCTGCACGGCCTGGATGATCGGCTCAAGGATCCCGAATCCGGGGTCAAGGACCAGCAGCCGGCCTACGTGCTCAAGCAGAATCCCGAATTCCGCGCGATCAAGTCCGAGGTCTCGGTCCTGGTCGGGCTGTGCACCCACCTGGGCTGTTCGCCGGAGATGGTCGCCGAGATCCGCCCCGAGCCGTACGACCCCCAGTGGAAGGGCGGGTACTTCTGCCCCTGCCACAAGTCGCGCTTCGACATGTCCGGTCGCGTGTTCAAGGATGTCCCGGCGCCGATCAACCTGCTGGTGCCGCCGCACCATTACCAGGACGACAACACCATCATCATCGGCGTTGACCCGCAGGGGGCGGCTTGACCATGGCCAACATCCTTTCCCGCACCGCCACCGGCGTCGCCGACTGGGTCAACACGCGCGCCCCCGGCCTGATGCCGGTCTACCGCAAGCACGTGACCGAGTACTACGCGCCGAAGAACTTCAACATCTGGTACTACTTCGGTTCGTTGGCGCTGCTGATCCTGGTCAACCAGATCGTGACCGGCATCTTCCTCACGATGCACTACAAGACCGATGCGGCCGAAGCGTTCGCCTCCGTCGAGTACATCATGCGTGACGTGGAGTGGGGCTGGCTGATCCGCTACATGCACTCCACCGGGGCCTCGCTGTTCTTCATCGTGGTCTACCTGCACATGTTCCGCGGGCTGTTGTATGGCAGCTACCAGAAACCGCGCGAGCTGGTGTGGATCCTGGGCATGCTGATCTACCTGGTGCTGATGGCCGAAGCCTTCATGGGCTATGTGCTGCCGTGGGGGCAGATGTCGTTCTGGGGCGCGAAGGTGATCATCTCGCTGTTCGGCGCGATTCCGGTGATCGGTACCGGGCTGACCGAATGGATCATGGGGGATTACCTGCCCAGCGACGCCACCCTCAACCGCTTCTTCGCCCTGCACGTGATCGCCCTGCCGCTGGTGCTGTTGCTGCTGGTGGTGCTGCATCTGGGCGCGCTGCACGAAGTCGGCTCGAACAACCCCGACGGCGTGGAAATCAAGAAGGGTCCCAAGGGCAACCGCTGGTCGGCCACCGCGCCCACCGACGGCATCCCGTTCCATCCCTACTACACGCTCAAGGACGGGGTGGGCGCCGGGTTCCTGCTGATCATCGCCGCCTTCATCATCTTCTTCGCCCCGGCCTTCGGCGGCCTGTTCCTGGAACACGACAACTTCACCGAGGCCAATCGCCTGGTCACGCCCGAGCACATCAAGCCGGTCTGGTACTACACCCCGTACTACGCGATGTTGCGGGTGGTGCCCAACAAGCTCGGTGGCGTGCTGGTGATGTTCTCGGCCATCGCGATCCTGTTCCTGGTGCCGTGGCTGGACCGCGCGCGGGTCAAGTCCTACCGCTACCGCGGCTGGCTCTCGCGCGGCCTGCTCGGCGTGTTCGCGGTGTGCTTCGTCTGGCTCGGTGTGATCGGCTCCGGCCCCGGCACCGACGCACATGAAACCTACGTGGGCCGCGTATTGACCTTCCTGTACTTCGCCTTCTTCATCACCATGCCGCTATGGACCAGGCTGGACAGGACCAAACCGGTACCGGATCGGGTGACCACGCATGACTGACCACTGGATTGTCCGGCTGGCCTGCGCGGCCGCCTTGATGCTGGCCAGCAGCCTGGCCGGCGCCGCCGAAGGCGGCACCACCCTGCAGGCCGGCAACGACCTCGGCGACCGCGCCTCGCTGCAGCGCGGCGCGCAGCTGTACATGAACTACTGCTCCGGCTGCCATGCGCTGAAGTACCTGCGCTACTCGCGGATGGCGGCCGACCTGGGCCTGAGCGAAGAAGAGGTCATGACCAACCTCAACTTCACCGGCACCCCGATCGGCGAGCAGATCCCGGTAAGCATGCCCAAGGCCCAGGCCGAGAAATGGTTCGGCAAGATGCCGCCGGACCTCAGCCTGATCGCCCGGGTGCGAGGTAGTGACTGGGTCTATACCTACCTCAAGTCGTTCTACCTCGATCCGTCCCGGCCGCTGGGCTGGAACAACCGACTTTTCCCCAATGCCTCCATGCCCAACCCGCTATGGGAGATGCAGGGCCTGCAGCACGCGATACACGGCAAGCCGGAAAGCCCGGGGGCAGACGCGCCGGTGGTCGGGCTGAAGATCGAACAGCCGGGCAACGTGAGCGCTGCCGAGTACGACCAGACGGTGCGCGATATCACCAACTTCCTGGAGTACGCCGGCGAACCGGCCGCGCTCAAGCGCCAGAAGCTCGGCGTGTGGGTGATCCTGTTCCTTGCGCTGCTCACCTTCCTGGCGTACCTGCTCAAGAAGGAATACTGGAAGGACGTGCACTGAGCGCCATCCCGCCGCCGAGCATCGATCGATCCGATCAGGGGTCGATCGGCCTATTGGCTTTTGTGATGGGCAGTTGCACACTCGGGTACTGTGACGACCGCTGGCAATGGGCTGGCGGCGCCGATACGACCGGCGGTTACCGGACGTTGGAGAGCCTTTGATGGCGGCGAGCGTACGCATGCGGAACACCCTGACGCTGTTTTCCTCGAACGACGATGTCCTGTGCCATCGCGTGCGCCTGGTATTGGCGGCCAAGGGCGTGAGCTACGACTTCGTCCCGGTCGACCCGCAGAATCCGCCCGAGGATCTGATCGACCTCAACCCGTACCATTCCGTGCCCACCCTGGTGGAGCGCGAGCTTGTGCTGTACGCGGCCTCGGTGGTCAGCGAATACCTGGACGAACGTTACCCGCACCCGCCGCTGATGCCGGTCGATCCGCTGTCGCGCGCGCGCATCCGTCTGGCGATGCTGCGCATCGAACACGACTGGGTGCCGCAGGTGCAGGCCATCCAGCTCGGCAACAAGACCCAGGCAGAGGCCGGGCGCAAGCGCCTGAAGGAACTGCTGACCAGCGCGGTGCCGCTGTTCAAGGCCAGCAAGTTCTTCCTCAACCCGGAAATGAGCCTGGCCGATTGCGCGATGGCACCGATCGTGTGGCGGCTGCAGTCGCTGGACGTGCCGCTGCCCAAGGATGGCAAGTCGATCGAGGATTACGGCAACCGGATCTTCCGCCACCCGGGCTTCATCCGCAGCCTGACCGACCAGGAAAAAAAGCTGCGCGATCTGCCCAGCTGAGCCCGGCCCGCCGGTGCAGCTGACTGCATCGGCGCTTTACGTTCGGCGCGCGGGTGCTGACCGGCGCCGGTGCGGGCGCGTACACTTGCCACTGCGCAATCGGATCCCTGCAGCCGAGCACGGCTCGGCTCTACCCCCATGACAGAAGACACTTTCCGCATGACCAGCCACCGTCCGTACCTGTTGCGGGCACTGGTGGAATGGATCAACGACAACGACCTGACGCCGCACATCCTGGTGGACGCCGGCATGCCCGGCGTGCAGGTGCCGCAGAGCGCGGTCAAGGACGGCAGGGTGGTGTTGAACATCGCCGAACGTGCCGTCGTACGCCTGCATATCGACAATGACAGCGTGAGCTTCTCGGCCCGCTTCTCCGGGACCAGTTATCCGGTGCAGGTGCCGATTTCGGCCGTGCTGGCGGTGTATGCCCGCGAGACGGGGCAGGGCATGGCCCTGCCCGATGACATCCCCGGCCACGATCCCGGCCCGGACGACGAGCTGCCGCCCGACGACAGCCCGACCCCGCCGGACGACGCGCCGCCCAAGCCGAGCGGCCGCCCGCATCTGCGCGTAGTCAAATAAAGCACCCGTGGCCGCCGCAAGGCGGCCATTTTTGTTGGGGGCGCCTACGCAGGGTCGGCTGCTCAGACGTCCTCGGCGCCGCCGGTATCCACGCCGCGCCGGATCTCGCTGATCCGCGCCGCCGACGGTCCCACGAACGCCACCAGCTCATCGCCACGCAGCACCATGCGGCCCGTGTGGCGGTCCACGCCATCGTGCGAGTACTCGAACTTGAAGGTGCGCTCCCAGCCCAGCCAGCCGTTGGGCTTGCGGCATACGCGCAGGCCGGTGCCGTGCACGCTCTGGTCCAGCCATTGCACATCGGCGGCACGGCAGGCGTTGCGGCCCAGCTCGCCGGCACGCTCGGCGGCCGCACGCGAGGCGTTCCAAAACGCGTAGGCGAACGCACCGGCAATCATCAACAGGATCAAACTGGGCATCGGTGACTCGGTGCGGTCAGGGAGGTCGAACCTCCAAGATGGCGACGAACGCGGCGCGGATCAAGCCTTGCGCGTGGTACGCGCTAGGAGGTCTGCGGCGACTGCACCGGGGGCGTCGTTGCCGGTGCTGGCGGCGTCGGCGCCGGTGGCAGCGCGCGCGCGCCGGGGTGGGGCGACGCCGGCGGCGGCGTTGGTGTTCCCTGCGGAACCCATGGCGGTGCCGACGTGCCTGCCGGGTCCGGTGGCGGCATCGGCGCCATCGACGGCGCGGTGGCCACCMGCTTCAGCAGGGCAGCCCAGTCCTGGCGGTTGAAGCTGCATTCTTCCTCGCGGCCGGGTGTGCAGCCCGGGTCCACCCCGTCGCTGGTGCTCGCCTTGGCCGGCGGCAGCTCGATCCGGCCGCTACGGTCCAGGTCAAGCTTGCGCATCGCCACCGTGTTCATCACATTGCCGCCGATCAGGTACAGGGTGCGATCACCGCCCATGTTGGCAGCGATCACCACCTCGCAATGCGATTTCCAATGCGTCACCGCGCCGCTGCCCAGCGACTGCACCAGGCCGCTGTAGCTCAAGGTTTCGCGCCGATCGCGGAGGTAGCACAGCAGGTCACCGGGCGCCGGTTTTTCCTGCGTCGGATCGGCCATCCGATACGGTCCGCTGTTCTGGTAGGCCGCACGGATGTAGTCGATGTGGCGCGGCGAGCGGGTGAAGCCGGGCACGCTGGCGCGGGTCATGACCCAGGAAATGAAGGCGGCCGACCACGGGTTGTCGACCAGAAACGCCCGGCAGTCGCTGTCGGTGTAGCGCGTCCCCGGCGGGGCCATGCAGCTCGACGCGCCCGGCTGGCTGCCCATCGGCGACAACGTGCCGCTCTGCCGCCAGTAACCGACCACCCGCTGCCAGGCAACCAGACCATTGTCGGCCAGGTGGACGTCCTCGGCTTCGGTCACGCTCAGGCTCGCCGCACGGCCATCGCGATCGATGAACGGCCGATACCACAGGCGATGCTCGTTGCAGGCGGTGTTGACGATGCTCACCGCCAACGGGCTCAACCCGAATCGCGGCGGGATATCGCAGACCTCGGCGGCGGACGCGGTGGCCGGCAGCAACGTCACCAGCGGCGACAGGCATGCAAGCAGGAGCAAGGGGCGCATGCGCGCTCTCCGGGGTGGGGGCAGGGCAAGCCTCGCAGACCCGGTCTGCCGGGGCCGTGAAAACAGCGAGGCAGATGCGCGCGTCCGCCGCCGAGGTCTGCGATATCCCGCCGCGATTCGGGTTGAGCCCGTTGGCGGTGAGCATCGTCAACGTGAGCATCGTCAAC
>NZ_JBFULC010000078.1:0-22418 GCF_056400525.1 Stenotrophomonas sp. P5_A9 | reverse complement strand
CCGGTAGGCCCCTGGCGCAAATGTCCCCCGGCCGCGTGGCGGCCTCCTCCTTTATTTTGCCCAGGGGCCTACCGGCGGCTACGGGGCTACGCTCGCGGTCCGCAGGTGGATGCCGAGCTTCTTTGAGGGCGGTCGGTGGGTCGGGCGCGTCAAGGGCCGCAGGCCGCTTTATGTACGCCTCCGAACGAGAGAAAGCGTGCCCGCAGTAGCTATGCGGTTTTTCCTAAACTGTTCATTAAATGAGACCAGCCCTATTCACAATGCGCTGCGGTATATTCATGGCTTAGCCCGCGTCGACGTGCCAAGCAAGCCAAGGCCGCTGCGCTGGGCACCGCCGGTTACGGCACCGTGAGTTGAAGAGGGCATATGGCGCTGGTTTTCAGTGATGACGTCTGGGATCGCTGGCGCTTGCCGGCACTGACCCTGGCCGCCGTGGCCATCATCGTGGTCCCGTGGCTGACGCTGCGGAAGCTGTCCGAAGAAAATACCGAAGCCATGCGCTGGGTGACCCATACCCAGGATGTGGGCGTGGCGGTGTACCAGTTGCAGGCCGATGTGCGCGACGTGGAGTCGGCTGCGCTGACCATGTCCAAAGGCATCGACGCGCCGGGTCTGCGCGAGCGTCTTGGCCAAGCCAAGGACATCCCGCAGCGGCTGCAGCGGCTGACTGAACTGACCCGCGACAATCCCGAACAGCTGGTCCGCATCGGCCGCATCCAGTCGATGGTGGAACGGCGTATGGAACTGGCCAGGCAACTGGCGCGCTCGGCACCGGATTCGGACCAGCGCGAACTGGTCAAGGACCTGACCACCCGCTATCCGATCCGCAAGCTGATCGAAGAACTGCAGTCCAACGAAGAGACACTGCTGGCAGAGCGCAGCGCCGTATTCCAGAAACAGCAGCGCCAGGGCGAGTTCGTGTCGTGGTCGGCGCTGCTGGTGCAGTTGTCGCTGCTGGGCCTGGTGCTGTGGTTGCTGCATCGCCAGATCAGCCATCGCGCCAGCGCCGAGAAAGCCTCGCAGCGTTCGGCCGCACGCGCCGCCTCGGTGTTGAACACCGTGCGTGAGCCGATCGTGCTGCTCGACCGTGAGTTGAAAGTGCAGCTGCATAATCCGGCCTTTGCCGAGCTCTACGGCCTGGATGAAACCAGCACCGAGATCCGCAGCCTGGACAGCATCGGCGACGGCGCCTGGAAGGATGCGGTGGTGCGCCAGCGGCTGATCGATGTGCTGCTGCGCGGCCGCGAGCTGTGGGATTACGAACACGAGCAGCGCACCGCCGACGAGCAGGTGCGCACCATGCTGATCAATGCCCGGCGCATGCCGCTGCCGGACAAGGACGATGAGGTGGTGCTGATGACGGTCAGCGATGTGACCGTGCAGCGCGCCGTGCAGCAGCGCGTGGAAGAACTGAACCGGCAGCTGGAAGGCAAGGTGGAACAGGTGTCCGAGGTGAACCGCGAGCTGGAAGCCTTCAGCTACTCGGTGTCCCACGATCTGCGCGCGCCGCTGCGCCACGTCGCCGGCTTCTCCGACAAACTTACCCGCCACCTGGGCGATCAGGCCGACGAAAAGTCGCTGCACTACCTCGGGGTGATTTCCAACTCGGCACGCCGCATGGCCGCGCTGATCGACGACCTGCTGGTCTACTCGCGGCTGGGCCGGGCGGCGATGCGGATGCAGGCGGTGGACATGCAGTCGCTGGTGGCCGACACGCGCGCCATGCTCGATGCCAACCTGCAGAGCGAGGCCGAGGAAACCGGCGTGCGCCGCCACGTGGAGTGGAAGATCGCCCCACTGCCGATCCTGGTGTCCGATGAGAACATGATGCGCCAGGTGTGGTTGAACCTGCTGGGCAATGCCCTCAAGTATTCGTCCAACCGCGACCCGGCCCGGATCGAGGTCGAGTACCAGCAGCAGCCCGATGGCGGCCACCTGTTCACGGTGCGCGACAACGGCGCCGGTTTCGACATGGCCTACGCCGGCAAGCTGTTTGGTGTGTTCCAGCGGCTGCACAAGGCCAGCGACTACCCCGGCACCGGTATCGGCCTGGCCAGCGTACGCCGCGTACTGACCCGCCACGGCGGCCGCATCTGGGCCGAGTCGGCCGTCGATGCCGGCGCCACGTTCCACTTCCTGCTTCCCCCTGCGCTCGACGCAATCAACAAGGGCTCCGCCGCATGACCGCACTCCGCACCATCCTCCTCGCCGAGGACAGCCCTGCCGACGCCGAGATGGCCGTCGACGCCCTGAAAGAGGCCCGCCTGGCCAACCCGATCGTGCACGTCGAAGACGGCGTGGAAGCGATGGACTACCTGCTGCGCCGCGGCGCCTTCGCCAACCGCGAGGAAGGCCTGCCGGCGGTGCTGCTGCTGGATATCAAGATGCCGCGCATGGACGGCCTGGAAGTGCTGCGCGAGATTCGCAACACCGAAGAGCTCAAGCGCCTGCCGGTGGTGATCCTGTCGTCCTCGCGCGAGGAAAGCGACCTGGCCCGCAGCTGGGACATGGGCGTGAATGCCTATGTGGTCAAGCCGGTGGACGTGGACCAGTTCTTCGGTGCGGTGCAGACCCTGGGCAAGTTCTGGGCGGTCATCAACCAGGCGCCGGAGATCGAGTAAGCCATGCCGCTGACTGGCCCGTCCCTGGGTATGCTGCGCGTCCTGCTGGTGGAAGATTCCGCCGAGGACGCCGAACTGATGTGCGAGCAGATGCTCGATGCCGGTCTTGAAGCCAGCTTCGAGCGGGTGGAGAGCGCGGGCGAGCTGCGCGAGGCGCTGAGCCGTTTCTCGCCGGACATCGTGTTGTCCGACCTTGCCATGCCCGGTTTTTCCGGCAACGAAGCGCTGCAGATCGTGCGCGGCTGGCATCCGGATGTGCCCTTCATCTTCGTGTCCGGCACGATGGGTGAGGAAAACGCGGTGGCCGCGCTGCACCAGGGCGCCAACGACTACATCATCAAGCACCAGCCGGCGCGGTTGCCCTCGGCGGTGGCGCGCGCGGTACGCGAGTCGCGCAGCAGCATGGACCGCCAGCGGGTGGAAGCCGAGCTGATGCGTGCCCAGCGCCTGGAAAGCCTGTCGCTGCTGGCCGCCGGGCTCAGCCACGACCTGCGCAACATCCTGCAGCCGCTGCTGATCATGCCCGACCTGCTCAAGGCGCGGACCCAGGACCCGCAGCTGCACCACCTGGCCGACATCATCGCCGAGTGCGGCCGGCGCGGGCACGAGATGGCCGAGTCGATGCTGTCCTTCGTGCGTGGCTCACGCAAGCCCAGTGAGCAGATCTGCATCGCGCACCTGTTCGAGGCGGTGGAGCTGCTGTTGCGCAGCAACCTGCCGGCCAAGGTCAGCCTGCACCTGGACGTGGCCGATGAAGGCCTGGCCGTGGATGCCAACTACACCGAGCTGCAGCAGGTGCTGTTGAACCTGTCCTTGAACGCGATCCAGGCGATGCCCAACGGCGGGCGACTGACGCTGCGCGCGGCCGCCGACCGCGATGGCCAGGGCGAGGAGTGGCTGCGCATCTCGGTGACCGACGAAGGCACCGGCATGGATGCCGACACGCTGTCGCATCTGTTCAACCCGTTCTTCACCACCAAGGCCAACGGCACCGGCCTGGGGCTGATCTCGTGCAAGCGCATCGTCGAAGGCGTGCACGGCAGCATCCACGTGGACAGCACGGTCGGGGTCGGGACGCGTTTCGACCTGCTGCTGCCGATGCAGGAAGTGGCCACCGACAGCGAGGCGGTGGATCAGCCGATTGCCGCCGGCACCGGGCAGTCGATCCTGGTGGTGGATGGCGAGGCCACGCGTCTGTCGCTGCTGGGCAACGCGTTGTCCAGCCAGGGCTACCACCTGCAGCTGGCCTCCGACGGCGCCGCGGCGCTGCGCTGGATGCAGCAGGAAGCAATGCCGGCCCTGGTGATCGCCGATGCCGGTTCCAAGCTGTTGTCGGCCAGCCACCTGCTGGGCGAAATGGCCGCGCTGGGCTTCCGCGGGCCGGCGCTGGTGCTGGAAGAGGCCGACGTCACCGTGCCACTGGCGGTGTTCCCGTCGACGATCAACGTGCACGTGCTGCGCAAGCCGCTGGAAATGCAGCAGGTGTTCCGTTCGGTGGCCGAGGCGTTGGAGACGGCCTGATCGTGGTGGGATGACCACGGTAGTGCCGGCCGTTGGCCGGCTCTGCCTGCACCCCACAGTGTCGGGTGGCCGGCCAGCGGCCGGCCCTGCGGTTTCAGGCCTCTTCCCATGGAAACCGGGGCAGGGTGGTTACCGCCTGCTCCAGCTTGTGCGACCAACTGCCGTGGATCTGCGCATACAACGGGCTGTCGCCGGCCAGGCGCATGCGCTGGCTGATGCGCAGGTCATCCTTGCGGATCAGCACCAGATCCACCGGCAGGCCCACCGACAGGTTGGAGCGGATGGTCGAGTCCAGCGACACGATCGCCGTGCGCGCGGCATCTTCCAGCCGCGTCTGCGGGCGCAGGATGCGGTCCAGGATCGGCTTGCCGTACTTGGATTCGCCGATCTGCAGGAACGGGGTCTCCGGCGAGGCGGAAATCGCATTGCCGAGCGGGTAGATCATGTACATGCCCGGTTGTTCACCGGCGATCTGCCCGCCCAGGATCAGGGTGGCCTGGGTCATGATGCCGTCCTGTCCGGCGTCCTGCGTGGTGGCCTTGACCTGGCTGTCGACCAGCACGCGGCCGACGTACTCGGCCACCTCGAACAGGTGCCGGTAGGCGAGCAGGTTCTGCTCGCGCGCTTCCTCCACGTCGCGGCGCAGACGCGAGACCAGCAGTTGGGTGGTGGCCAGGTTGCCGGCGGCCATGATCACGAAGGCGGCCTGCCCGGGGAACTCGAATTCATGCAGCTTGCGATGGACCCGCACGTCGTCCAGCGACGCGTTGGTGCGGGTATCGGCGGCGAAGACCAGGCCTTCGTCCACCTCGATGCCGACGCAATAGGTCATGTCGGTGTCCTATGATGTGCACCCCGATTCTATGCGCAGGCCATGTTGGTCCCGTGTGGATTCGCCCCACGCACGCTGAATACCATGACCACTGTGCTCCTGAGCCTGGGCAGCAACCTGCAGCCGCAACAGCATCTTCACGCCGCGGTGGATGCGCTGCGCGCGCGCTTCGGCGCGATCGCGGTCTCGCCGGCCTACCGTACCGCCGCAGTCGGCTTCGACGGCCCGGATTTCCTCAACAATGCGGTGGCGATCGACACCGATGTGCCGCTGGATGCGCTCGATGCCTGGCTGCATGCGCTGGAAGACGCGCACGGCCGCGACCGCAGCGGCCCGCGCTTCTCCGACCGCACCCTGGACCTGGACGTGGTGTTCTACGGCGACCTGATCGTGGAAGGCCCGGGCCACCTGCGCATTCCGCGCCCGGAACTCAAGCACGCCTTCGTGCTCAAGCCGCTGGCCGACATCGCCCCGGACTTCATCGACCCGGTCAGCGGCCTGTCCCTGGCCGCGCTGTGGCGCGCCCATCGCCAGTACGGCGAGGCGTTCGAGACGATGGAACTGCTGCCCATGTGCCGGCCGCTGGCCGGCTCCACGTGAACCTGGCACCGCCTGGTTGCCGGCCAGCGGCCGGCACTACCGGGGCGGTTGCATCGTTTGGTCGTCGGCCAGCGGCCGGCATTACGACAGCGTTCGGCCGCCATCCACGCGCAGCGTGTGCCCGGTGATGAAGGGCGCATCGGTCACCAGCCAGTACACCGCCTCGGCGATCTCCTCCACCGTGCCGGTACGCGCCAGCGGGGTGCGCAGCAGCAGCGCCTGCTGGGCGAAATCGTCCTTGCCCTGTTCCGGCCACAGGATCGCGCCGGGGGCCACCGCATTGACCCGCACCTTGGGTGCCAGTTCCAGCGCGAGTGAGCGGGTGATCATTTCCAGCGCCGCCTTGGCCGCGCTGTAGACCGGGTGGTCGCGCATCGGCTGGGTGCCGTGCAGGTCGGTCAGGTTGACGATGCAGCCCAGGTGCCGGCGCAGCTGCGGTGCGGCGGCCTGGGCCAGCAGCAGCGGGGCGCGCGCGTTGACCGCGAACAGATCGTCCCAGTGTTCGGCGGTGATCTGGCCGAGCAGGGTGGGGTAGAAGTTGGAGGCGTTGTTGACCAGCGCATCCAGCCGCCCGAACTGGGCCACGGTCTGCTCGACCAGATCGGGGATGGCGTCGGCGTCACGCAGGTCGGCCTGCAGCGCCAGCACGCTGCCAGGGCGCAGCATGTCCAGGTCGAAGGCCATCTGCTGCAGCTCGGCGGTGGAGGTATGCGCGTGCAGCACCACCGACCAGCCACAGGCATGGAACTGGCGGGCGATCGCCGCGCCGATCCGGCGCGCGCTGCCGGTGATCAGCACGACGGGTGCGGTATCGGTCATCGGGGGTACTCCCTGCTCGGCTATGCTGTGCATTGTCACCGCAATCGCCTGCCTCATGCATTCGCCACTGCCCACCCCCGATACCGACGCCCTGGCCCACAGCGACCAGCTGGCCGCGGCGCTGCGCGCCGACATCCTTGCCAACGGCGGCGCCATCCCGTTCGCACGGTTCATGGAGCTGAGCCTGTATACGCCGGGACTGGGGTATTACAGCGCCGGTGCCAGCAAGTTCGGCGAATCCGGCGATTTCACCACCGCCCCGGAACTGGGCCCGCTGTTTGCCGCCACCGTGGCCAATGCGATCGCCCCGGTGATGCAGCAACTGGGCCCGCAGGCGCGCTTCATGGAGCTGGGCGGCGGCAGCGGCGCGTTTGCCGAGGTGCTGCTCAAGCGCATGCTGGAACTGGACGCGCTGCCCGAACGCTACGCGATCCTGGAACCCAGCGCGGACCTGCGCGAGCGCCAGCGCGAGCGTCTGGAAAAGGCCTTGATCGGCCCGGTGTTCGAACTGGTGGAGTGGTTGGACGGCCCGTTCGAGGACGACTGGGACGGCATCGTGTTCGCCAACGAGGTGATCGATGCGCTGCCGACGCCGCGCTTCCTGGCGCGCGACGGCATGGTCTATGAGGAAACCGTGGAGTTGGATGCGCAGGGCGCCTTCGTGCGTGGCGCGCAACCGGCCGATGCCATGCTCAGCGCGGCGGTGCGCCACATCGAGCATTACCGTGAGAAGCCGTTCGCCGATGGCTACCGTTCCGAACTGCTGCCGCAGCTGCCGTACTGGATCCAGGCCGTGGCCGGCGGCATGCAGCGCGGCGCGATGCTGTTCATCGATTATGGCTACCCGCGTGGCGAGTATTACCAGGACGAACGCGACGACGGCACGGTGCGCGCGTTCTACCGCCACCAGGTGCACAACGATCTTTACCGGTGGCCGGGCCTGCAGGACCTGACCGCGTCGGTGGATTTCACCGCGCTGGCCGAGGCCGGCACCGGTGCCGGGTTCGAGATCGCCGGGTACTGCACCCAGGCCAATTTCCTGCTGGGCAACGGGCTCGATGCGCTGCTGGCCAAGGCCGAGGCGCGCGTGGACGAGTTCGGCAAGGTGCGCCTGCGTGATCAGGTCAAGAAACTCACCCTGCCCACCGGCATGGGCGAGCGCTTCCAGGTGATGGGGTTCCAGCGTGACGTTGAATTCGAGGCCGCGTTCCTGCTCGGCGACCTGACCTGGCGCCTCTGAGATGACCATGACAGGGATGTTGAAGCCGCTGCGCTGGCCGCGCTTCTGGCTGGGTCTGTGGTGGCTGGCGATCGCGGTGACCATCACCGTCTGCCTGATTCCGCCGCCGCCGCTGGACCTGCCCAAGAACAGCGACAAGGTGGAGCATTTTCTTGCCTACTTCCTGTTGGCCGCTTCGGCGGTGCAGATCTACCGCACGCGCGCAGCCCTGCTGTGGGCCGGCGCCGGCCTGGTCGGGCTGGGCATCGGCATCGAGTTCCTGCAGGGCGCATTGACCGACAACCGCATGGCCGACCCGATGGACGCGCTGGCCAACAGCGTGGGGGTGATCGCGGGCATGGCGATCGCATTTACCCCGTTGCGCAACCTGCTGCTGCGCCTGCACGGATAGAAAGGCATCGGTAATGCCGGCCGCTGGCCGGCAACCAAGCGACGCAAGACCGGTAGTGCCGGCCGCTGGCCGGCAACCAAGCGACGCAAGACCGGTAGTGCCGGCCGCTGGCCGGCAACCAGGCAACGCCAGACCGGTAATGCCGGCCCATGGCCGGCAACCAGGCAACGCAAGACCGGTAATGCCGGCCGCTGGCCGGCAACCAGGCAACGCAAGACCGGTAATGCCGGCCGCTGGCCGGCAACCTCAGCGCGGCACCAGCGTCAACGCATCCAGCACCCACATCGTCGGCCGCGTATCCCCGGTAAAGCGCACGCACAGATCCTGCGTCCCCTTCACCGACCGCGGCAGCGCGGCTTCCAACGTGATGAACCCATCCGTACCGGGCTTGGCGGGCAGCTTCACCGTCGCCAGCGGCGTGCCATCGCAGGTTCCGTTGAGCACGTCCATCTCGCCATGCGCACTGCGTGCGGGGCTGAACTTCCGCTGCGGTTCGTCGTGCGCCAGCTGGAAGTAATACGGAATCTGGCCGGCACGCACGCGCACTTTGGCGATGCCGTCGACATCGGCGTCCTTCCACAACCAGCACGGGTTGAAGATATTGACGTTGAAGATCGCGCGCGGGCCATCGGCCGGGCCATCGTCTTCCAGCCGCAGCAGCAGCTTGCCTTCGCCCGGGCACATCGCCAGCTGCTCGTCGCTGCGGCTCAGCAGCGACGTGGCGGTGATGTCGAAGCGACTGGCCGCGCTGGCCAATGCCTTGCCGTCGAAGAACGTGGCCGCCTGCAGGGTGATCGGCAACGGCTGGGTCAGCGGCGTGGTGTAGCGCGGCGACTGCGCGGTGACCGCGCTGCCATCGGTGCTGTAGTGGATGTCATAGCCCAGCGGCGTGCGCAGTGCCAGCGTGGCGGTGCCGGCCTTGCGGTCGTCATGGCTGTCCAGTTCCACCTGCAGCGGCGTCTGCGCGTAGGCGATGCCCATGGCCTGCCAGCGCTGCAGCTGGCTCGGCAGGCGTGCCAGGAAATCGGCGTAGTCGCGGCGCTCGCGCGGCGACCAGCCGGTTTCGGCCACGGCGGCCAAACGCGGGAACAGGTTGTGCTGCAGGCGCGCGTAGCTGCGCGTGTGCTCGGTGAACATGTTGGCCTGCAGGCCGAGGATATGCTGCTGCTTGTCCTTGGCCAACGCCTCGGGCACCGGCTCGAAGCCATACACGCGCCCCAGCGGCGTGGACAGCGGGCGGCCCGGCGGTTCGTTGGGCGAGTGGGTCTGCAGGTAGTCCATGTACATATCGGTGACCGGCGACATCACCACGTCGTGGCCTTCGCTGGCGGCTTTCAGGCCGCCTTCGGTGCCGCGCCAGGACATCACCGTGGCCTCCGGCGGCAACCCGCCTTCAAGGATTTCATCCCAGCCGATCAGGCGCCGGTCGTGCTGCTCCAGGAAGGTCTCCAGGCGTTTGATGAGGTGGCTCTGCATCTCCATTTCATTGCCTGCGCCAACCTCGCGCATGCGCGCCTGCACGCGTGCCGAGGCTTCCCACTGGTCCTTGACGGCCTCGTCGCCGCCGACGTGCACGTACCTGGCCGGGAACAGGGTGATCACTTCTTCCAGCACGTTTTCCAGGAAGGTGAAGGTGCTTTCCTCGGTGTTGAACAGGTTGGGGAACACGCCCCATTCGCTGAGCGGCTTCAGCGGCGTGTACAGCGTGCCCAGTTCGGGATAGGCGGCGATCGCGGCGGTGGCGTGGCCGGGCACGTCGATTTCCGGGATCACCTGGATATGCCGGGCGGCGGCATAGGCGATCACGTCGCGGATCTGGTCCTGGGTATAGAAGCCGCAATACGGGCGTTCGGCGCCGGTGACCGGATCGCGGCCACCATCGCCGGCCGGAATACGACAGCTGCCGATCCCGGTCAGTTTGGGATAGCGCTTGATCTCCATGCGCCAGCCCTGGTCATCGGTGAGATGCCAGTGGAAGGTATTGAGCTTCTGTTCGGCCATCGCGTCGAGCACGCGCTTGATCTCGTCCAGGCTCTGGAAGTGGCGCGCCGAATCGAGCATCAGGCCACGCCAGCTGAAACGCGGTGCATCGTCGATGCGCAGCGCCGGCAGGACGCCGTTGCTGCCGCCACTGAGCAGTTGCGACAGGGTGGCTGCACCGTAGAACAGGCCGGCCTCGGTAGCTGCCTGCACGGTCACGCCGTCGCGGCCCGAGCGCAGCTGGTAGCCTTCGGCGCCGGTCTTGAGCGTGCGGTTCAACACGAAGTGGATGCCGTTGCCGCCGCGCGTGCCGGCCACGTTCAGCACCGGGCCGCCGCTGTCGTGCAGCAACGTAGTGAACTGGGTAGCCACGCGTTGCGCGGCCTCGCCCTTGGCCCACACCGGGGTGCCGGCGACCGCGCTGAAGCCGCTGCCGTCGAGGCGTTCGACCTTGGCCGGCGCCGGCATCAACGGCAGTGGGCCGGCCATGGCGCGGGGGCCAGCAGTGGCCGGGGCATCGGCGGCCTGCGCGAGCGGTGCCAGGGACAGGGCCAATGCGAAGGAGAGCAGTGACAGCGAGGTACGACGGGTGCGGGTATGCATCGGGTCATTCCTGTGTTGCGAATCGGGTTCCACCTGTGAAAACGGGCCCGGAGATCCGGGCCCGTTTCAGGTGTGCAGCATAGTGCTATGGCAATCAGAACTTGAAGTGCACCGTAGCCATGTAGCGGCGGCCGCTCTTATAGCGCGAGGCCAGGTGGTCCTTGTCGCCGAGGTACTGGAAATACTCTTCGTTGAGCAGGTTCTGCGCGTCCAGCGTCAGCGACCAGTTCTCGGTGAAGGTGTAGCCGAAGCTGGCGCCGAGCTCGGCGTAGTCGTCCACGCTGGCCGGTGCCGAGCCTGCGACGTAGCCGCCGGCCAGGTAGCTGTCACGCCAGTTGTAGGTCAGGCGTGCATTGATCGGGCCCTTTTCGAAGTACGGGCTGAGCGCGATCGAGTTGCGCGACTGGTACGGCAGCGGATCACCGGAGTTGTTCTCGCCGTTGGCGTAGGTGTAGTTCGCCGTCAGGCCGAAGCCGCTTTCACCGAAGGGCTGCTGGAAGCTGATGTTGAAGCCCTTGATGTGGCCGCTACCGGCATTGCGCGGACGCTGGATGCTGTAGTCGCAGTAGCCGTCGGCGGCGCAGCCGTTGGTGCCTACGATGTTGGCCCAGGTGGCCGGCGAGGTGTCGCGGATCGAGTTGTACTGGCGCTCGGTGACCGCGCTGGTGTCGATGTAGTTGTCGATCTTCTTGTAGAACAGCGACCAGGCCACCACCGACTGCGGGGCGAAGTAGTACTCGGCCGACAGGTTGTAGTTCCAGGACTCGTACGGGGACAGTGCCGCATTGCCGCCACTGCCGGTGAGCGTGGTGTCGTTGAGGAAGGTGTTGTTCACCATCTGGTTGTACGGCGCCCAGGCAATGACCTTGCTCGCGCCGAAGCGGAACACCCAGTCGCTGGAGGTGTCATAGACCAGGTTGACCGACGGCAGCAGGAAATCTTCCTTCCTGGTCTGGGTCTGCCACTTGCTGTCCAGGTCGGTCAGGGTCGGCGTGCCGCCGTAGACGAAGCCGCTGCCTGCGGTCTTGGAATCGACATAACGCACGCCGACGTTGCCGCGCACCGGGCCGTTGGAGAAGTTCAACTGCGCGTAGGCCGCGTTGTTGGTCTGTTCCAGTGCCCAGCTGTTGTTGAGGTAGCTGGCCGGATCGGGGTTGGCGTAATCCAGCGGGCTGCCCTTGACCCAGTTCAGCACGTTGTCGCGGCCAACCTGCACGTGGCGGCCGTGGCCGTCGCTGAAGCCCTGGATGTCGGTCAGCCCGATGGTGCCCACGTCGGCCAGGGTGCCCGGACGCACGCCGCCATATACGTTCAGGTCGAAGCTCTCTTCATGCTTGCCGTGGCGCACGCCGAACTGCAGCTGGTTGAAGATGCTGTCGAACTGCACGTTGAAGTCCAGCTGTGCGTAGGTGTCCTTGCTGTCGGTGGAGAAGATGCCGTTGTTGCCGAACCAGCCACCGGCCGAACCCCAGTTGGCCGGGTTGCGCGCGGCCTCGGCGTTGTCGAAGGTGATGCCCTTGTCCAGGTTCCAGCTGAAGCCGCCGTTGTAGAACGGTTCGATGAAGTACTGGGCCAGGTCCTTGTTCTCGGACTTGCTCTGGCCCACCTGGCCGCTGATGCCCCAGCCATCGCCCTTCCAGGCGCCACGCAGGTCCAGGCCCTTGGTGGTCACTTCGGATTCGCGCACGTTGTTGTCGTAGATCACCGTGCCGCTGTTGGCCGTCGCGCTGGCGTTGGAGTGGCCGCTGTTGACCACGCCGTTGCGCACGTCGCCGAGCTGGTTGACCGCACCGACGGTACCCGGGTTCCAGGTCAGGAAGGAGTACATCGACTGGTTGTAGTTGTCGAAGTTTTCCTTGATGTACAGGCCGCTCAGGTTGAACTCGAGTTCCTCGCTCGGCTTGAACTGCAGGTTGACCACGGCGCTGTCGCGCTTGCGGTCCTGCTGGAACCACGCGGCGTTGACCGAGTTGGGCACGTCCGCGTTCGGGTCCACGCCCGGCGCATTGGTGAAGGTGGACGCCTTGGCGTAGCCGAACACTTCCATGCCCTGGCGATCCACGCGCTCTTCATAATGCTGCGCGGCGACGTTCACGCCGAAGGTTTCGTCGTTGTTCTTCCAGCTGTAGATCGCCGAGGCGTTCGGCTTGCCCTTGCTGGCCTGGTCGCTGTAGCTGTAGCCCACCGAGGCGGCCACTTCGTTGGCGCGCATGTCCAGCGGCTGGCGGGTGTGCATCAGGATGGTGCCGCCCAGGCTGCCTTCGGTCAGGCGCGCTTCGGAGGACTTGATGACTTCCATGCGGCCCAGGATCAGCGGCGACAGCAGGGTGTAATCGAAGCCGCGGTTGGGCTGTTCGCCATACAGCCAGATCGCCTGCGCGACCGGGTGGCCGTCGAGGAAGGACAGGTTCAGGCTGGGATCGGTGCCGTCGATGCTGACCCGCTCACCCTGGCCGAAACGGCGATCCAGCGAGATGCCCGGCAGCTGCGACAGCGCTTCGGCCACGTTGGTGCTGGGGAACTTGCCGATGTCCTCGGCGGTGATCGCCTCGGAGATGGTCACGTTGTTGCGCTTGGTATCCAGCGATTTTTCCAGGCTGGCGCGGATGCCGACGACGCTGACCGTGTCCAGGTCGGTGGGGGTGCTGGAGGTTTCCTGCGCCTGCGCGCCGAACACCAGACAGCTGAAAATGGCTGCCGAAAGCAGACTCTTGCGGTGGTTCATGATGTCTCTCCTCATCAATCCGATGGTTCGCCGGCGACGGCGTGTCTTCTTGCGTCTGGTACGACTTTGCCGCGCGCCCTTTGCCGGGCGCGCCATGGGTGCCACGTACTGCGTGTTGCGTGCCCGGCGCGCCGTGTCAGGCGTGCGGGTGGTCCCTATGTCCCAGGTACCAGCTGGCGGCGCCGATGACGCCCAGCTGCCCGTGCTCGACCACCTTCACGGGAATGCGTTCCAGCGCTTCGCGCATCGGGCCCTTGTTGAGGTACCGCGGTACGAACGTGCTGTTCAACAGGAATTGACGGATCTGCGGCAGGATGCCGCCGGCCAGGTAGACACCGCCGGTGATGCCGTACTGCAGGGCCATGTCGCCGATGGTGCTGCCGAGCAGGCCGCAGAACACCTCCAGGCTCAGCCGTGCCAGCGGGTCCTGGTCGGCCATGGCCGCGGCGGTGACCGCATCGGGGCTGGCCAGCGTCGGCGGCTGGTGGTTGAGTGCACACAGGGCGCGATAGAGATTCATCAGCCCAGGGCCGGACAGCGCGTGCTCGACCGACACATGCGCATGTTCGCGCTGCATCTGGCGCACGATCGCCATTTCCAGCTCGGTGGTGGTGGCCAGGGTTGGCTGTCCGGCTTCGGTGGCCAGCACCACCGCGCCGTGCGCGGTCGGAATCCAGACCGCCGCGCCCAGGCCGGTACCGGGGCCGACCACCAGGGTCGGGCCGCGCGGTGCGCTGGCCGGGCCGGTCAACTGCAGCACGCCGCTGGCATCGACCTGGGACGCGGCGTAGGCCACGGCCTCGAAGTCGTTGACGATGTAGACCTGGTCCAGGCCGACGTCCTGTTCGATGCGGCGCGCCGACAGGGGCCAGGGCACGTTGGCGGTGATCACCGTGCCGTCGGCGCGGGCAACGCCGGCGGTGGCCACCACGCAGTGCGCCGGACGCGGGCCGCTGCCGAGGAAGTCGGTCAGGATCGCGCTCAGGCCGGGATAGTCGGCATTGCGGAACTTGCGGTACTCCAGCAGCTGCACCGGATGGTCCGGATCGGTGCCGGCCTGGACCCGGGCCACGCGCACGTGGGTCCCGCCGACATCGGCGGCCAGGAAGGGCGGCACCGTGGCGGGCAGGTCATGGGCCTGGACGGAGTGGGCAGCTGCGGTCACACGGACTCCCTTGGATGTGCGCAGGTCCAGCGATAAGGCCTGGCGATTGAGGGGGAGTCTGTAATCGTTCTGACAACGATGTCAACGATAACCTCACACTTTCGATGTTGCGCCGCAACGGGCGCCCCTCTGGGAAAACGTTTTCAGCCAACGGCCGTCATGTTTTTGCAACCGAGCGGGAATGACCGCATGGCGCACCGCCAAGCGTGGCGGGGCATGCGATCTGCGCAGGTGCAGCACGACCGCTTCGGCAGGTTGGGCAAAAACCGCTTGTTGACAAACCCGATCGCCCCGACGAATAAATGTGACAACGTTGTTCCCAGCCACTCTTCCGACGCCGCCCCGCGCCGTCGATGCAGGAGCTCTCTTGATGTCTGCCGTGCCTGCTGCCTCCGCGCGTTCAAGCGTGCTCACTTCGATCCTGATCATCGGCGTGCTGTTCTTCCTGATCGGCTTCTTCACCTGGCTCAACGGGCCGCTGATCACCTTCGTCAAACTGGCCTTCGAGCTGGACGAGGTCGGCGCCTTCCTGGTGCTGATGGTGTTCTACCTGTCCTACTTCTTCCTGGCGCTGCCGGCCTCGTGGATCCTCAAGCGCACCGGCATGAAGAAGGGCCTGAGCCTGAGCCTGCTGGTGATGGCCGCCGGTGCGGTGGTGTTTGCGCACTTCGCCCAGCAGCGCTGGTACCCGGGCGCGCTCAGCGGCCTGTTCATCATCGGCAGCGGGCTGGCCCTGCTGCAGACGGCGGTCAATCCGTACATCAGCATTCTCGGCCCGATCGAGACCGCTGCCCGGCGCATCGCGCTGATGGGCATCTGCAACAAGATCGCCGGCATGCTGGCGCCGGTGCTGATCGGCACGCTGGTGCTGCACGGCATCGGTGACCTGGATGCGCAGGTGAAGGTGGCCGACGCAGCCACCAAGACGGTGCTGCTGGATACCTTCGCCGCCAAGATCCAGCTGCCTTACATGGCCATGGCCGGGCTGCTGGTGGTGCTGGCGGTGGGCGTGCTGTTCTCGCCGCTGCCGGAACTGAAGACCGCCGAGGCCAATGCCACTCCGGCGCGCGCGCCCGGTGTGGCCGAGCGCACCAGCATCTTCCAGTTCCCGCACCTGTGGCTGGGCGTGCTGTGCCTGTTCGTCTACGTCGGCGTGGAAGTGATGGCCGGCGATGCCATCGGGACCTACGGGCACAGCTTCAACCTGCCGCTGGACCAGACCAAGATGTTCACCTCGATCACCCTGGGCGCCATGCTGCTGGGCTACCTGGCCGGCCTGGCGCTGATCCCGCACCGGGTCTCGCAGTCGCGCTACCTGAGCATCTCGGCCATCCTGGGCGTGCTGTTCTGCATCGGCGCGCTGCTCTCCCATGGCTATGTGTCGGTCGGTTTCGTCGCCGCGCTGGGCTTTGCCAACGCGATGATGTGGCCGGCGATCTTCCCGTTGGCGATCCGTGGCCTGGGGCGCTTCACCGAAACCGGCTCGGCGCTGCTGGTGATGGCCATCGCCGGCGGGGCGATCATTCCCCAGGCGTTTGCGGTGCTCAAGCAGCATTTTGACTTCCAGTGGGTGTTCGCCGGGCTGATGGTGCCGTGCTACCTCTACATCCTGTTCTACTCGGTGCGCGGGCACCGGGTGGGGCTTTCCCGCGACGGGCAGTGATCGGCGATCATGGACGTCCAACGGGACCCGCAGGAAAAGAGCATGCGCAGAGCGACCATCAAGGATGTTGCCGAACGGGCCAAGGTGTCGCTGAAGACGGTCTCGCGCGTCATCAACAATGAACCCTCGGTCATGCAGGCCACCCGCGCGCGGGTACTGCGGGCCATCGCCGAACTGGATTACGAGCCCGATCCGGCCGCGCGCAACCTGCGCACCGGCACCACGCTGGTGGTCGGTCTGGTCTACGACAACCCCAACCCGTACCACATCATCGGCGTGCAGAATGGCGTGTTGGCAGCCTGCCGCGAAACCGGGTTCGGACTGCAGATCCATCCCTGCGATTCAAGCTCGCCGATGCTGGCTGAGGAACTGGCCGACTGGGTGCAGCGTTCACGGTTGGCCGGGCTGGTGCTGACCGCGCCGATGTCCGAACGCGCCGATCTGGTCGCGGCACTGACCGCGCGCGGCATCAAGCTGGTGCGGATCATCGCCGCCACCGCCGATCCCGAAGACGGTGCGTGCGTGTTCGTCGATGACCGCGAGGCCGCGTATGAAATCACCGAGCACCTGATCCAACTCGGCCACCTGCGCATCGGTTTCCTCTGGGGCGGCAGCTCGCACCGCTCCAGCGGCGAGCGCTATGCCGGCTATGAAGCGGCGCTGCGCGACTACGGCATGAGCATCGACAAGCACCTGGTGGTGCAGGGCGATTACACCTTCGACGATGGTTTCCGTGGCGCGCGTCGGCTGCTGGCGCTGCGCGAGCCGCCGACGGCGATCTTCGGTTCCAACGATGAAATCGCGGCCGGCGTGCTGGCCGCCGCCAAGTCGGCGGGGATGAACGTGCCCTACGACCTGTCCATCGCCGGTTTCGAGGACAGCCCGTTTTCGCGCCAGTCGTGGCCACCGCTGACCACCGCCAAGCAGGCCACCGAAGACATCGCCCGGCATGCCGCGCGCCTGCTGATCGCGCAGCTGCGCAGCGATGCCTACGACGACGCACCGCTGCAGCTGCAGAACCAGGGCTTCGTGCCGCAGCTGGTGGTGCGCGGTTCCACCGCGCCGATGCGCCCGCAGGGCGCGCGCCCTCCTTCTCCTGAAACCACCTGAGTCCCGCATGTCCCTGCCTGCCCCCCACGACACCCTGATGTACCGCGAAGCCGCCGAAGCGGCCGATGTGATTGCCGCGCAGTTCGCGCGCAACCAGGCTGCGGTGGAAACCCTGGCCGCCAGCCTGCGCGCGGCACCACCGCCGTTCGTGGTGACCTGCGCGCGGGGCAGCTCGGACCACGCCGCCACCTACGCCAAGTACCTGCTGGAAACCACGCTGGGCCTGGTCACCGCGTCGGCCTCGCCATCGGTGGGCTCGGTCTACGAAGCGCCGCTGAAACTGCGCGGTGCGCTGTACATCGTGATTTCCCAGTCGGGCAAGAGCCCGGACCTGCTGCGCAACGCCGAGGCCGCGCGTGCGGCCGGTGCGCGCGTGGTGGCGCTGGTCAATGTCGAGGACTCGCCGCTGGCGCAGCTGGCCGACACCGTGATCCCGCTCGGGGCCGGCGCCGAGCGCAGCGTCGCGGCAACCAAAAGCTACCTGGCCTCGCTCTCGGCGATCCTGCAGCTGGTGGCCTACTGGAGCCAGGATGCGGCGCTGATCGCCGCGCTGCGCACGCTGCCAGACGCGCTGCGCCAGGCCTGGAACAGCGACTGGTCCGCACTTACCGAGGGGCTGGTCCCGGCACACAATCTGTTCGTGCTCGGCCGCGGACTGGGCCTGGGCGCGGCGCAGGAAGCCGCACTCAAATTCAAGGAAACCTGTGGCCTGCATGCCGAAGCCTACAGCTCGGCCGAAGTGAAGCACGGCCCGATGGCGCTGGTGGGTCCGGGCTTCCCGGTGCTGGCCTTCGCCCAGCCCGATGAAACCGGCGCCGGTACCCGCGCAGTACTGAAGGAATTCGCTGCACGCGATGCGCAGGTGTGGCTCTCCGATGCCGACGGCGATCTACCGCTGCCGGCGGCTCCACATCCGGCCTGCGCGCCGCTGCTGCACGTGCAGGCGTTCTATCGCGCAATCAATGCACTGGCGCTGCGCCGCGGGCACAACCCGGACCTGCCGCCGCATCTGAACAAGGTGACGGAAACCGTCTGATGAAAACCGTGCTGCGCAACGCCCGCATCCTGGCCGGCGACGAATTCCGCGATGACCTGGCGGTAGTGATCGAAGCCGGCCGCATCACCGCGCTGGTCTCCGATGCCGCCCCGCAGCTGGGCACCGCCGACGAACAGGTGGACCTCGGCGGCGGCTGGCTGCTGCCCGGCTTCATCGACGCCCAGGTCAATGGCGGCGGCGGTGTGCTGTTCAACAACACGCCGGACGTGGAGAGCCTGCGCCGGCTTGCCGCCGCGCACCGCCGCTTCGGCACCACCGGGCTGCTGCCGACGCTGATCAGCGACGACGTGCAGGTGATGCGCCGCGCGATCGACGCGACCCGTTCGGCCATCGCGCAGGGCGTGCCGGGCGTGCTCGGCATCCATCTGGAGGGCCCGTACATCGCCCCTGCGCGCAAGGGCACCCACGACGCCAACACGTTCCGCGTGCCCGATGCCGAGGAGATCGCGCTGGCGGCCTCGCTCGACAACGGCGTCACCCTGCTCACGCTGGCGCCCGAGCGGGTGCCGCTGGAGAGCATCCGCGCGCTGGTCGAACGCGGCGTGATCGTCGCCGCGGGGCACACCGCAGCGAGTTACGAAGAAGCACGCGCCGGGCTGGATGCCGGCATCCGTGGCTTCACCCATCTGTACAACGCGATGTCGCCGTTGACCGGGCGCGAGCCGGGTGCGGTGGGCGCGGCGCTGGAAGACCGCGACAGCTGGATCGGGATCATTGCCGATGGGGTGCACGTGCATCCGGCCAGCCTGCGCGTGGCGCTGGCGGCCAAGCCGCGCGGCAAGGTCATGCTGGTCACCGACGCGATGCCGCCGGTGGGCGCGGACAGCCCAAGCTACGAACTGTATGGCGAGGTGATCACCGCCGTGGATGGGGTGGTGCGCAACGCGGCCGGCTCGTTGGCCGGATCGGCACTGGACATGGCCACTGCCGTGCGCAATGCGGTGCAGCTGCTCGGCCTGCCGCTGGACGAAGCGGCGCGCATGGCCTCGCGCTATCCGGCGCAGTTCCTCAACCTGGACGACCGACTGGGCGAGATCGCCGAAGGCTACCAGGCCGACCTGGTGCTGCTGGACGACGCGCTGCAGGTGCGCAGCACCTGGATCGCCGGCCAGCGCGAGGACGCATGAGCGCTGCCGCCGCGCCGCGCATGGGCTCGATCGACGCCCTGCGCGGGCTGACCGTGGCCGCGATGCTGCTGGTCAACAACCCCGGCGACTGGGGCCATGTGTACGCGCCGCTGCTGCACGCCGATTGGCATGGTTTTACCCCGACCGACCTGATTTTTCCGCTGTTCCTGTTCATTGCCGGCGTGTCGATGGCCTTCAGCCTGGCACCGCGCGCGGGCCAGCAGACGCTGCGTCCGGCCCTGCGCAGTGGCCTGCTGCAGCGTGCGCTGCGCATCGCGCTGGCCGGTGCGCTGCTGCACCTGCTGGCCTGGTGGTTGATGGACCTGCCGGCCTACCGGCTGTGGGGCGTGCTGCAGCGGATCGCGCTGTGCGTGGCGGTGGTCGGACTGCTGGCCATCCAGACGCGCGCCCGCACGCAATGGGCGGTGCTGGTCGGACTGCTGCTGGCGTACACCGCGCTCCTGCTGGGGGCCGATTCGCTGGCCCCGTTGGTCAACCCGGCCAGCCGCCTGGATACTGCGTTGTTCGCGCCGCTGCTCTACAAGTACGACCCGCTGACCGGGCTCGGCCACGACCCCGAAGGGCTGCTGAGCAGCCTGGGCGCGGTCGCCACGACGGTGCTGGGCCTGCGTGCGGGCGCGTGGCTGCGCACAGGGCAGGTGGGCGGGCTGGCGGTGCTGGCAGCGGCATGCCTGCTCCTGGGCGGCGTGGCGGCCCTGTGGCTGCCCCTCAACAAGCAGCTGTGGACCCCCAGTTTCGTGCTGTGGACCGGCGGGCTGTCGGTGACGGCCTTGTTGCTGGCCCACCTGCTGGTTGATCGCTGGGGCGCGCCCGCGCTGGGCCGGCGCTTCGGCGTCAACGCCATTGCGGCTTACCTTGGCTCGTCGGCGATGGCGCTGCTGCTGATGGCCAGCGGCGCATGGGGGTGGCTGTACCTGGCCCTGTCGACGCTGCTGCCGACGGCCCCCAAACTGGCCTCGCTGCTGTGTGCGGTGGGGTTCGTGGCGGTGTGGTGGGGCGTGGTGTGGGCGTTGGACGCGCGACGCATCTACCTCAAAATCTAACTGTGGCATCACATTCTTTTACCCCCCTCATCACGGCGCGACGGTAAAAGTACTGACGTCGGTCTGCATAGAACCACTGGGCCGGTGCCGTACCCCTCTTGTAGAACAGGAAAGGCGTATGCGCTCCATGACCGTTTCGCCGGCACGCACCGTGCTCGCCGACCGCATTTCGCACTGGCTGCGCCTGGGGTGCCGGGGAGCCTTTGGCACGCTCCTGCTGACCGGGGCCGCGCCGGCGTGGGCCGGCTGCGACAACCCCGCCCCCGGTCAGGGCCAAACGGTGACCTGCTCGACCGCAGCGCCCAATCCGGATCCAGTGCCGATCGTCACCGCCGGTGGCGCATCGAACACGACCATCAACGTGCTGGCCAACGCGCAGCTCGGTATCGCCAGCGGCAACGCGATCACCGTGCAGGCCGGCAGCGGGCATGTCATCGACAACAGTGGCAGCATCATCGCCAACGCGGGGCGCGCGCTGCAGCTCGATGGGGCCACCTACCTGATCAACCGCGGCACCATTGCCGGCAGTACCGGCGGCGTCGTGTCCGGTGCCGGCAACGACCGCATCGACATGCTCGGCGGCAGCATCCAGGGCGGCGTGCTGCAGGGCGCAGGCAACGACACCCTGGTGATCGGCGACGGCGTGATCGACAGCGTCGACCAGGGCGATGGCGAGGACACTCTGCAAATCAGCGGCGGCAGCGTGACCGGCCCCGTGGTGCAGGGCTCGGGCATCGACACCTTCCTGATGACCGGTGGCAGCATCGGCGCGCTGCTGCAGGGCGACGCGCTGGACCGCTTCCGCATGACCGGCGGCCGCATTGTTGGGGCGTTCGACGATGGCGACTATGCCGAAATGACCGGCGGCCGCATCGGCCGGGTGAACATGAAGCTGGACGACAACACCTTCCTGATGTCCGGCGGCACCATCGACGGCAACCTGGTCACCGGCTTCGGGCGCGACACCATCGTGCTGTCCGACGGGTACATCGGCGGCAACATCAGCGTCAGCGGCGGCGATGACGCGGTGACCATCACCGGCGGCACCGTGCGCGGTGAAATCCGGCTGAGCTTCGGCAACGACACCCTGACCTGGAACGGCGGCGGGGTGGTGTACGGGGCCATCGATTTCGGCGAAGGCAATGACGTCGCGCAGCTGACCAACCTCAATAACGCCCACCTGGGCGCACTGCCGGTGTTCGACGGTGGGCCGGGCAATGACGTGCTCGGTTTCGACAACGTCAAAACCAGCGGCGTGGCGCGCTTTGCCAACTGGGAGCAGGTGGCGCTGCGCGACGATACCCAGCTGGCCTTCGACGGCACCCTGCTGCTGGGCGACAGCGCCAGTGGCACCGGCCGCCTGGATATCGATGCCACCAGCGCGGTGTTTGGCGGTGGCAGCAACGGCGGCGTCGCCCCGTTCGTCGCCGGGCAGCTGGCCACGCTCACCAACGCCGGTCGCATCGACCTGAGCAACGGTGGCGGTGTGGGCGATACCTTCACCGTGGTTGGCAACTATGTCGGCACTGGCGGCGCGCTGTACCTCAACACCGTGCTGGGCGACGACAGCTCGGCGTCGGACAAGCTGGTGATCTCCACCGGCAGCGCCAGTGGTACCACCGGCGTGGGCATCCTCAACGCCGGCGGCGGCGGTGCCTCCACCGTGGCCGACGGCATCCTGGTGGTGCAGGCGATCAACGGCGCCACTACCGCGCCCAGCGCGTTCGCGCTGTACAACCCGGTCGCCGCCGGGGCGTACGAGTACTTCCTGTTCAAGGGCGGGGTCAGCGGCGGTACTGCCGAGAACTGGTACCTGCGCTCGACCCTGGTGGCCGCCGCCACCCCCGCACCGTCGCCCGCGCCCGGCGGCATCCTGGCGACACCGCCGCCGCCACCGGAG
>NZ_JBFULC010000077.1:0-17656 GCF_056400525.1 Stenotrophomonas sp. P5_A9 | reverse complement strand
GCTCCACGTGATGTCCAACACTGCGTGGAGCCGGCCAGCGGCCGGCACTACCAGATGTAACTATTTGCGCGACGCAGCATTGACTCCGTTGTGGGTTAGGCTTGAGTGGATTCCGTTCCCGAGGCCAGTGCGTCGCAGATGAACGAGTACCGTAGCAGCATCGTGTTTGCCACTCCCGATATTCCCCTGCGCGACGACGTACGCCGACTTGGCGCACTCGTCGGCGACCTGCTTGCCGAGCAGGTGTCCACGCAGTTCTTCGATGATGTGGAACAGGTGCGTACGCGCGCCATCGCCCGCCGCGAAAGCGACGCCCCCTTGTCCGATCTCAACGATGCGCTCACCGGCCTGCCGCCGGCGCGCGCCGAAGCGATGGTGCGTGCCTTCAGCACCTATTTCCAGGTGGTCAACATCGCCGAGCGCGTGCATCGCATCCGCCGCCGCCGTGACTACCAGCGCGCCGGTACCGCCGCACCGCAGCCGGATGGCTTGCAGGACGCGCTGGTCAAGCTCAAGGCGCAGGGCGTCACGCTGGAGGAGCTGGCGCAGTGGTTGCCGCGCATCGACATCGAGCCGGTGTTCACCGCACACCCCACCGAGGCGGTACGCCGCGCGCTGCTGGAAAAAGAGCAGCTGATGGTCGCCAGCCTGGTCGACAACCTCGACGGCCAGCGCACGCCCGGTGAAGCGGCCGCCGATGCCGCACGCTTCCGCATGGCCCTCACTGCCTCCTGGCAGACCACCGATTCCTCGCCGGTACGGCCGACGGTGGATGACGAACGCGAGCACGTCGGCTTCTACCTGGTGCAGGTGCTGTACCGGGTGATTCCGGTGTTGTACGAATCGCTGCAGCAGGCCCTGCTGGATACCTACGGGCAGGACCTGCCGCTGCCACGGCTGCTGCGCTTCGGCACGTGGGTGGGCGGGGACATGGACGGCAACCCGAACGTGGATGCCGGCACCATCCGCAACACGCTCGATGCGCAGCGCCAAGCCGTACTGGGCCGCTACCAGAAGGACCTGCTGCAGTTGGCCAGCCTGCTCAGCCAGTCCACCGAGCGGATCGCAGTCAGCGATGCATTGCAGGCGCGCGTCGCGCATTACGAACAGCTGCTGCCGCAGGTGAGGTCGCGCCCGCGGCATGCCGACATGCCGTACCGCCTGCTCAACGACCGCATGCGCGCGCGCGTGCAGGCCACCCTCGACGATGCCGACGGCGCCTACGCCTGCCCGGAGGAACTCGAGCAGGACATCGAGCTGATCCTGGCCAGCCTGCATGCCAACAAGGGCGACCATGCCGGTGGCTTCGCGGTGCGCCGCCTGCTGTGGCGGGTACGTACCTTCGGTTTCCACCTGGCGCGGCTGGACGTGCGCCAGGAGTCCAGCGTGCATGGCCGCGCGCTGGCCAGCGTGCTCGACGGACAGGACGCCTGGGACGCCGCCGATGCGGTCACCCGCGCGGCGCGCCTTGCCCCGTTCGCCAGCGGCGAGCAGGCCCTGCCGGCCAGCAGCGAAGCGGGCGGGCAGCGTCTGGATGCGGTGTTCGCCGCACTGGCCGACGCACGCCGCCGCCACGGTGCCGACGCGCTGGGCAGCTACATCATCTCGATGGCGCACGATCGCAGCGACGTGCTCGCCGTGCTTGCACTGGCGCGCCGCGGCGGGCTGGTGGATGACGGTGGCGCGGTGCCGCTGGATATCGCCCCGCTGTTTGAAACCGTGGACGATCTCGGCCGCGGCACCGATACCCTGCGCGACCTGCTTGCCGACCCCGTGTACCGGGCGCACCTGACCGCACGCGGCGATGTGCAGATGGTGATGCTGGGCTATTCGGACAGCGGCAAGGATGGCGGCATCGCCGCCTCGCGCTGGGGCCTGCAGCGGGCGCAGGTGGAACTGCTCGAGGTGGCGGCCGAGAGCGGTATCCGCCTGACCTTCTTCCATGGCCGTGGCGGGTCGATCAGCCGCGGCGGTGGCAAGACCACCCACGCGGTGGATGCCTCGCCGCGCGGCAGCATCGACGGGCGCCTGCGCGTGACCGAGCAGGGCGAAGTGATCCACCGCAAGTACGGCATCCGCGCGCTGGCGCTGCGCTCGCTGGAGCAGTCCACCGGTGCGGTGCTGCGCTCCAGCCTGCGCCCGCGCGCACCGGAGCCGCGCGAGGAACAGTGGCGCCCGGTGATGGATCTGATCGCACAGAAGAGTGCGGATGCGTACCGCGCCTTCGTCGGGCAGAAAGACTTCATGCAGTACTTCCGCCACGCCACCCCGATCGATGTGATCGAGCGGATGACGCTGGGCTCGCGCCCCTCGCGCCGACTGGGCGAAGATGCGGCGTTGTCCAACCTGCGTGCCATTCCGTGGGTGTTCGCCTGGAGCCARGCGCGCGCGGTGATCCCCGGCTGGTACGGCGTGGGCAGTGGACTGCAGGCCGCGATCGAGGCCGGGCACGCCGCGACGCTGAAGGAGATGGCGCGCGACTGGCCGTTCTTCAGCACCTTCCTGGACGACATCGCGATGGTCCTGTCCAAGGGCGATCTCACCATCGCCGAGCAGTTCTCGCGCTTGTCGGGTGGGCTGCATGACACGTTCTTCCCGCAGATCCAGCGCGAGCTGGACCTGACCGCCACGCAGATCCTGGCGCTGACCGGGCAGGACGAACTGCTGCAGCACGACCAGCGGCTGGCGCTCTCGATCCGGCTGCGCAATCCCTACATCGATCCGATCAGCGTGCTGCAGGTGGACCTGTTGCGGCGCTGGCGCGAGAGCGGGGGCGAAGATGACGACGTGCTGCGCGCGCTGGTGGCGTGCGTCAACGGCGTATCGCAGGGGGTACAGAACACCGGGTGATTCCCACCCTGGGTCTGTGGTCGGTCACCGGTAGTGCCGGCCGTTGGCCGGCTTCCTCCATCGCTGGGTAAGCGCACGATGTTGCAATGCGCGTGTGCCATGGATTGCCCAAGTGATTCCAGCATCGTGCAGCGCCGGCCAAGGGACGGCACAACCGGGTTACTCCGGGGACGGCGGGTTGGACGCCAGCAGCTCCAGGTGGCGCTGCTCCATTTCCTCGCGCAGCTGGCGGCGGATCAATGCGGCCGCGTGCCGGCGGCGTTCGTCGCTGGTTTCCATCTGCAGCGGCGGCACGGGCGTGGGCTTGCCGTCCTCGTCCACCGCCACCATGGTGAAAAAGCAGCTGTTGGCATGGCGCACGCTGCGCTTGAGGATGTCCTCGGCGACCACCTTGACCCCGATTTCCATCGAGGACGTACCGGTGTAATTGACCGAGGCCAGGAAGGTGACCAGCTCGCCGACCGCGATCGGCTGGCGGAACATCACCTGGTCCACCGACAGGGTGACCACGTAGCGCCCGGCATAACGGCTGGCGCAGGCATAGGCGACCTGGTCCAGCAGGCGCAGCACCGCGCCCCCGTGGACCTTGCCGGAGAAATTGGCCATCTCCGGCGACATCAGCACGGTCATGGACAGCTGGTTGGATTTGAATTCGGGCATGGCGGCAGTGTAGCGCCGGTTGCCCGCCCGGTAGAGCCGACCGTTGGTCGGCTGGGCGGGGTGCCCAAACGACGACGGGCCGCTTTCGCGGCCCGTCGTTTATTTCGATCAAAGGCAGCCGACCAACGGTCGGCTCTACCGATTGATTATTTCAACTTCGCATCTGCACGCAGAGCGGCGGCGCGGTCGGTCTTCTCCCAGGAGAAGGCGGTCGCGTTGACGGTTTCGCCGGCAGCGTTGAGGTAGCTGAAGTCCTTCGGCTTGCGGCCGAAGTGACCGTAGGCGGCGGTCTGCTGGTACATCGGGTGGATCAGGTCCAGCATCTTGATGATGCCGTACGGGCGCAGGTCGAAATGCTTGCGGATCAGCTTTTCGATCTTGTCATCGCTGATCTTGCCGGTGCCGAAGGTGGTGACCGAGATCGAGGTCGGCTCGGCCACGCCGATGGCGTAGGAGACCTGCACTTCGCAGCGGTCGGCCAGGCCGGCGGCCACGACGTTCTTGGCGACGTAGCGGGCAGCGTAAGCGGCCGAACGGTCGACCTTGGACGGATCCTTGCCCGAGAACGCGCCGCCACCGTGACGGGCCCAGCCGCCGTAGGTGTCGACGATGATCTTGCGGCCGGTCAGGCCGCAGTCGCCCACCGGGCCACCGATCTCGAACTTGCCGGTCGGGTTGATGTGGAACTTGGTGCCCTTGTGCAGCCACTTGGCCGGCAGCACCGGCTTGATGATCTCTTCGCGGACGGCCTCGATCAGGTCCTTCTGCTTCACGCCCGGGGCGTGCTGGGTGGACAGCACCACCGCGTCGATGGCCGAGACCACGCCGTTTTCATAGCGCAGGGTGACCTGGCTCTTGGCATCCGGGCGCAGCCAGGACAGCGGCGAGTTCTTCTTCTTGCGGACCTTGGCCTGCTGCTCGACCAGGCGGTGCGCCAGATGGATCGCGGCCGGCATGTAGCTGTCGGTCTCGTTGGTGGCATAGCCGAACATCAGGCCCTGGTCGCCAGCGCCCATTTCTTCGGGCTTCTTGCGGTCAACGCCCTGGGCGATGTGCGGGGACTGCTTGCCGATCAGGTTCAGCACGCCGCAGGTCGCGCCGTCGAAGCCGACGTCGGAGCTGTCATAGCCGATGTCCAGGATCACCTTGCGGGTCAAGGCTTCCAGGTCGATCCAGGCGCTGGTGGTGATTTCACCGGCCACGATCGCCACGCCGGTCTTGACCATGGTCTCGCAGGCCACGCGGCCCCGCGGGTCCTGGGACAGGATCGCGTCCAGCACCGCATCGGAGATCTGGTCGGCAATCTTGTCCGGATGGCCTTCGGAGACCGATTCGGAGGTGAACAGGTAGCTGGACATCAGGCGTAATATCCTTTGATTCGGATGGAAAGATGGGCGCGAATGATACACGGCAACCCGCGCCGTTGCATTGTGCGTCAGCACAGGTTGTCCCAGGTTAAGCCCGTGTGCCCGTCGCAGGGCCCGTTGTGACGGTATTGGGGTCCAGCGTCACCGCCCAGTGTTCCACCTGCGTGACAGTGGACCCTCGCCGCGGCTGCGCTGCGCGACAGCAGGGCCGGTCATCCCGCTGTCGTCAAACCGCCATCGGCCTGCAGTGGGACAGGCGCAGGCTTCGGCGCATCCGGCCGCCGGGCCTGGGGGGAGCACGCCATGCAGCAGCAGACGCAGTGCGACGCGAACGTTGGCAGGAGCGCGGTGGCGCGGCTGGCGCCGCATCGCCGCGCGGTATTCCTCTCCGATGTCCACCTGGGGTCGCGGCACTGCCATGCCGCCGAGCTGGCGCGGTTCCTGGCCGGCCTGCGCTGCGCGCGCCTGTACCTGGTAGGCGACATCATCGACCTGTGGTGGATAGCGCATCGCCGAGCTACCTGGCGACCGGCCCACGGCGAGGTGATCCAGGCGCTGCACGCGCTGCGCGCTGCGGGGACCGAAATCATCTACATCCCTGGCAACCATGATGCATCGCTGCGCAAGGTCTGCGGGTTGATGCTGCCGGCCATGCAGGTGCGCCGACGTGCCATCCACGTCACCGCCGATGGCCGCCGGCTGTTGGTGGCCCACGGTGACGACTACGACGGCGTCACCCACTTTGGTGGCCTGCAGGAGCAATTCGGCGACTGGCTCTATTACCGCATTCTCACTGGCAACCACCTGCTCAATGCCGTGCGCCGACGGCTCGGGTGGCGCTACTGGTCGTTGTCCGAATTCCTCAAGAAGCGCAGCAGCGCGGCCGAGCGGTACATCGAGCGCTTCGTGCAGGCCGGGCTGGACGATGTGCGCCGCCGCGGACTGGACGGCATTGTCTGCGGGCATATCCATCGTGCGGCGCTGGTCGAGCGCGACGGGTTGGTTTACGCCAACGACGGCGACTGGGTGGAAAGCCTCACTGCGCTGGCCGAGGACCCCGACGGCAGCCTGCGGCTGCTGGACCATACCGGTCACACGCTGGCGCAGCTGCCCGCTGCAACGCGGCTGCCCGAGGTGGCCTGACCGCTCCGCATGGGTCGGCCCGGCTGCTAGCATCGGCCGATGGACTCCTTTACCCAGATCGTATTGGGCGGCGCGGTCGCCGCCGTCATCGCCCCCGCCGGCCACCGCCGCGCTGCCCTGCTGGCCGGTGCCGCGCTCGGCACGCTGCCCGACCTGGATGCCCTGCTGCTCGGCTTCACCACCGCCGACCCGGTGGCGCTGATGACCGAACACCGCAGCTACAGTCACTCGCTGTTGGTGCTGCCGTGGGTGGCCGCGCTGATCTGGTGGCTGTTCAAACGCTTCGGCCATGGTCGGGTCGCGCAGGCGCCCGGACGCTGGTTCTGGGCGATCCTGCTGGCCTTGGTCACCCACCCCCTGCTGGATGCGTTCACCGTCTACGGTACTCAGCTGTGGTGGCCGTTCACCCCGCATCCGACGATGTGGTCCAGCGTGTTCATCATCGATCCGCTGTATACCGTGTGGCTGTTGATCGGCTGCGCGGTGGCGTGGTTCGCGCGCAGCCGCCCGATCGCACAGAAGGCGCTGGTCGCCGGGCTGGTCCTGAGCAGTGGCTACCTCGGCGGGTCGCTGCTGGCCAAGTACACCGTCGAACGCGAGGCCGATCGCGCACTGACCGCGATGGGCCTGGGCGATGCGCCGCGCTTTTCGGCGGCCACGCCGTTCAATACGCTGTTGTGGCAGGTGGTGGCCATGACCCCCAGCGGCTATGTGATCGGCGAGCGTTCGCTGGTGGCCGACCGGGGTCCCATGACCTTCAAGGGCTATCCCTCCAACGTGCAGGCGCTGCGCCAGGCCGAGGTTGCCGGCCTTCCGGCCGTGGCACGGTTGAACTGGTTCAATCGCGGCTTCATGCGTGCCCGGGTGGTCGATGGCCAGCTGCAGGTGAGCGACCTGCGCATGGGACTGGAGCCCGATTACACCTTCACCTTTGCCGTGGCTCGTGCAGACGGTGACGGCTGGTCGGCGATCCCTGTCAGGCAGTTGCGCCCCGTCTATGAAAGCGAGGAGGGCAAGGCGCAGCTCAAACGCCGGTTCGCCGGCCTGTGGCAACGCATCTGGACCGCACCCGGCACCGTCGATCCGGCCAGCGCGGACGCCATGCCGGGGTCGACGCGCTGACTGCTCTCCTCGCGCTGCGCAGCAACGCAGGTGCCGTACCCGGCCCGATCAACTGCCGATCGGGGGCGGGACTCAATACACCGTGGCACGTGCCTGCACGAACGAGAAGAAGAACACCGCGTTCGGATCGTTTTGCACCAGGCTGAACTCGCGACGCATGCCCGCCACGGTGTCCTGGTCGACCAGGCCCGCGTCCAGCAGTGCATCGGCAGCGGAGAGCAGCAGCTGTTCCCAGAACGCGATCATGGTCTTGCGCCGGGCCGGCTCGCGGTTGTCCAGGTGGATGGTCTTGATCTCGGTATGCACGTCGCGGAAGCCACCGGCCAGCAGCAGATTGCCGAGCTTGGCGCCGACGAACGGATCGCCACCATGGTCGTACTGGAAATCGTTGAAGGCCATCCAGTAGCGCCAGATGTGCGGCGAATACGGGTCGAGCAGGAAGGAGGCGTTCATCACCTCGGTGATGTACACGGGCGAGCCCGGGGCCAGCACGCGGCGTACCTCGCTGAGCACGCGCGCCGGTGACGGCACGTGTTCCAGCACCCAGCACAGGAACGCCGAATCGAACTCGCGCGCACCGAACGGCAGGTTGCCGGCGTCGGCCTGCAGCAGGGTGTAGCGCTCGCTGCACCAGGGCGTTTTTTCCAGGTTGCCGCGGGCGGTGGCCAGCTGCGACTCGCTCAGGTCCACGCCGGTGACGTGCAGTTCGGGGAAGCGGCGCAGCAGGATCTCGGTCTGCGCGCCGACGCCGCTGCCCACCTCCAGCAGGCGCTGCGCGCCGCTGTAGTCGATGCCGCTGAAGATGCTCGATTCGAACAGGCGGGCCTGGGTCATCAGGCGTTGCTGCTCGGTGCTGGAGAAGCCGTGCAGATAGGTCGGGGCGGCGATCGGCGGGGTCATGGGGGCAGGCTCAGGCGGCGGAGGACAACGGAACGCCGGCGGCGAGGGCGTTGAAGTAATCGGTGGTGAGGGCGATCTGGCTGGCGGGATCGTCGGCGCGGTTGACCACCGCACGGAAGGCGGCGTTTTCCGGTCGGTCCTTGGCGTACCAGCCCAGGTGCTTGCGCGCGATGCGCACGCCCTGGGGTTCGCCGTAGAAGTCGTGCAGCGCCTGCAGGTGGCCGAGCAGCAGGTCGCGCACCTCGATGAGCGAGGGCGGGGCGAGCAGTTCGCCGGTGGCCAGGTAGTGCGCCACCTCGCGGAAGATCCACGGGCGGCCCTGCGCGGCGCGGCCGATCATCACCGCATCCACCCCGGTCGCCGCCAACACGTGCGCGGCCTTCTGCGGCGAGTCGATGTCGCCGTTGGCGATCACCGGGATGCGCAGGGCGGCCTTGATCGCGCCGATGGTCTCGTACTCGGCGCTGCCGGTGTAATGCTGGTCGCGGGTGCGCCCGTGCACGGCCAGCGCGGCGATGCCGCTGTCTTCGGCGATATGCGCGATGCGCGGGCCGTTGCGATGGTCGCAGTCCCAGCCGGTACGGATCTTCAGCGTGACCGGCACATCCACCGCCTGCACCACGGCGGCAAGGATGCGCGCGACCAGGTCTTCATCACGCATCAGTGCCGAGCCAGCCCAGGCATTGCAGACCTTCTTGGCCGGGCACCCCATGTTGATGTCGATGATCTGGGCGCCGTGGTCGACGTTGTAGCGCGCCGCCTCGGCCAGTTGCTGTGGTTCGGTGCCGGCGATCTGCACGCTGATCGGGTCCGGCTCACCGGCATGGTCCATGCGGTGGATCGACTTGCGGGTGTTCCAGAAGCGCGGGTCGGAAATGGTCATCTCCGAGGCAGCCAGGCCCGCGCCCAGCCGTTTGCACAGCAGGCGGAACGGCTTGTCGGTGACACCGGCCATCGGCGCCAGCACCACGTTGGGCTGGATGTTGTAGGGACCAATCTGCATGTGCGCATTGTAGTGCCGGCCGCTGGCCGGCAACCGGGCAAATGCCGGAGATCCGGAGGCGTGTTCAGGCCGATCCGGAAGGGACTGATGCGCTCAGGTCATGAGCATATGCTTGACGATTGCTTCCCCCGCCCCCAGCGCGCGGCGATGGTGGTGGGTTGCCGGGCCGGCATTACAGGGTGGCCCAGGCATAGGCGGTGCCGGCGGCGGCCAGCAGCATCCAGGCAGGGGTCTGGATCATGTCGTGCGTCGTCCGTGAGCGGGGCACCCATGGTCGAGCGGCGGCGGCACCGGGGCAATGCCGGTAGCGGCCATCCGCTGGCAGTTTCCGGCCGCAGCGCCGGTGGCCTGCGACGCCGGGGCGCACATGAAAAAGCCGGCGCTGGGCGCCGGCTTGATCGTTACCGCGCAGCGCGAGCCGGTCAGGCCGTTGCAGCGTCCTTGGGGGTGAAGTGCGGCATCGCCACGGCGGCGCCTTCCTTCTCGGTGGAGCGACCGGCGAACTGGTTGGCAAAGCGCACGTGGCGGATGAAGGCCGCGTCCGGGTCCTGCGCGATGGACGCGCACAGGGCACCGTTGAAGGCATCGCCGGCACCGGTGGTATCGAGCACCTGCACCTGTTCAGCGCCGACGCGGTAGTACGGCTGGGCATCGCCGCGCTGGTTTTCTTCTGCGTGGGAGACGAACACGCCCACCGAGCCCAGCGTCACCACCACCGTGCCATTGCCGACCAGCTTGCGGCACAGCGCATGCAGGCTGGCGCCGTCGAGGGCGGCCACATCGTTGGCATCCACGCGCTCGCCGACGTGGCGGCCGAGCAGGGCGGCGAACTCGGTTTCATTGGGGGTCAGCACGTCGGCCAGCTTGAGCAGGCCGATGCTGGACGGAGCGTCGGCCGGGGCCGCGTTGAGCACGGTGGTGACACCGGCCTCGCGGGCGATGGCCAGCGCCGCCTCAATGGTTTCCACCGGCGATTCCAGCTGCGCCAGCACCACCTTGGCACCGCCCAGCAGCGCGCGCTGGGCCTGCACGAAGTCCAGGCTCAGCGCGGCGTTGGCGCCGGGGCCGATCACGATGGTGTTGCGGCCGCGCGCGTCCACATAGATGCCGCCGGTGCCGGTCGGCTCGCTGCTGGCCTCGGCGGTCAGGTCGAAGCCGTCCTGCTCGGCCAGGCCACGCGCCATCGCGCCGCCGGCGTCATCGCCCAGGGCGCACAGGAAGGTGGTCGACGCACCCGCGCGGCGTGCCGCCACGGCCTGGTTGAAGCCCTTGCCGCCGGGACCGGTGCTGTAGCGCCCGGCGATGGTCGCGCCCGGGGCCGGGAGCGATTCGCAACGCCAGACATGGTCCACATTGAAAGAACCGACAACGACGACAGTGTTACTCATAAAGACTGTTTCTCAGGAAGCGGATATCAGCTGAAATGCGTCAGCACGCCGGCGATGGTCGCCGTCATGAAGGTGGCAATGGTACCGCCGAGCACCGCACGCAGGCCGAACTTGGCCAGATCGTGGCGACGCTCGGGGGCCAGGCCACCAATACCACCGATCTGGATCGCGATGGAGCTGAAGTTGGCAAAACCGCACAGCGCGTAGGTGGCGATCAGGCGACCCTCGGAAGACAGGCTCACGCCCGGCACCTGGCCGTTCACGATTTTGGACAGCTCCGAGTACGCCACGAATTCGTTGATGACCACCTTCTGGCCGATCAGCGAACCCACGGTGGTGGCATCGGCCCACGGCGTACCGATCACCCAGGCGATCGGGGCAAGCACGTAGCCGAAGAGGGTCGACAGGTCGGTCGGGCGACCGATCATGGCCTGCAGGCCGCTGATTTCACCCAGCCAGGTCAGTGGCGCGTTGAGCAGGGCGATCAGGGCGATGAAGGCCAGCAGCATCGCACCGATGTTCAGCGCCAGCTTGAGGCCGTCACCGGCACCGGCCGCCGCCGCGTCGATGATGTTGCTGGAGGTCTTCTCCACGTCCATCTTGACCGTGCCACGGGTCAGCGGCGTGCCGGTTTCGGGCACCAGCAGCTTGGCTACCACCAGGGTCGCCGGGGCGGCCATGATGCTGGCAGCCAGCAGATGCTTGGCGTAGAAGGCCTGCTGCACCGGATCGTTGCCGCCGAGCATGCCCACGTAGGCGGCCAGCACGCCACCGGCGATGTGCGCCATGCCGCCGATCATCATCGTGATCAGTTCGGACTGGGTCATCTTGGCGATGTACGGACGCACCGTCAGCGGCGCCTCGGTCTGGCCGATGAAGACGCTGGCGCAGACGCTGGTGGTTTCTGCACCGGATACGCGCATGATCTTGGTGATCGCCCAGGCCATGCCGCGCACGATCGCCTGCATGACATTGAGGTGGTACATCACCCCCATCAGCGCCGAGAAGAAGATGATCGTCGGCAGCACCTGGAAGGCGAAGATGAAACCGAACTGTTCGGTGTTCATCAGGCTGCCGAAGATGAAGCCGGAGCCTTCATTGACGAAGCTGAGGATCTTGACGAAGCCCTTGCCCAGCGCATCGAACACGTCGCGGCCACCGGGCACCAGCAGCACCACCGCCGCAAAAGCGATCTGCAGCGTGATACCGGTCACCACCAGACGCCAGTCAACGGCGCGCTTGTTGTTCGAGAACAGCCAGGCGATGCCGATAAGCACTGCCAACCCGAACAGGCCGAAGCCAATCCTGCCCAAACCTTCGACCATGAGACTTCCCTTGGGGGTGCGGCGAAAAACGGGAAGCCTATAGCGGTGGCAGGGGCGGAGCAAGGAAAAGCGGCGTCCACGGGCCGATCGGCCGTGATCGGGCAAGTATCCATAAGGGTTTGCACGCCCCGGCGGCTACACTGAGGGCCATCGTTCCGGCCCGGATGCGGGCCTGCAGCAGAGGAGAATTCCATGCAATACCGGCGTCTTGGTTCCACCGGCCTGAAGGTGTCGGCCCTGTCCTTCGGGGCCTGGGTCACCTTTGGCGACCAGATCGGCCGCGATGAGGCCCGCAACCTGATCGCCAGCGCCTGGGACCACGGAATCAACTTCTTCGACAATGCCGAGGGCTACGCCCGCGGCCGCGCCGAGCAGGTAATGGGCGATGTGATCGCCGACCTGCGCCTGCCGCGCGACGGTTTCTGCGTGTCCAGCAAGGTGTTCTTCGGGGCGGTCGATAACCCGGGGCCGACCCAGCACGGGTTGTCGCGCAAGCACGTCACCGACGCCTGCCATGCCGCGCTCAAGCGCCTGCGGGTGGATTACCTGGACCTGTACTACTGCCACCGCCCGGATCCGGACACCCCCATCGCCGAGACCGTGCTGGCGATGGACACCCTGATCCGCCAGGGCAAGGTGCTGTACTGGGGCACCTCGGAATGGTCGGCCGCACAGATCCAGGAAGCGGTGGCCATCGCCCGTGCCCACCACCTGCACCTGCCCTCGATGGAGCAGCCGCAGTACAACCTGCTGCACCGCGAGCGCGTGGAGCAGGAATATGTGCCGCTGTACGCCGACCCGGGGCTGGGCACCACGATCTGGTCGCCGCTGGCCTCGGGCCTGCTGACCGGCAAGTACAACGACGGCGTGGACGCGCAGTCGCGGCTGGGCCAGGGCCAGCTGGCCTGGCTCAAGGAGCAGGTGCTCGGCGATGCTGCCGGCAGCCGCCTGGACCGGGTGCGACGCTACACCGCGCTGGCCGCCAGCCTGGGCCTGTCGCCGGCGCAGCTGGCCATCGCCTGGTGCCTGCGCAACCCCAACGTCTCCAGTGTGATCCTCGGCGCCAGCCGGGTGGGGCAGCTGGAAGAGAACCTGGGGGCGCTGGCCGTTCTTGAGCAGGTCGATGACGCGACGTGGCAGCAGGTCGACGCGATTTTTGCCTGACCGGCGCGTACACGCGCGCGGGGGACAAGGTAGAGCCGAGCCATGCTCGGCTGGGCCCCCCAGGAAGCTGCCGGGCTGCGGGATCTACCAGGAATGCAGCCGAGCATGGCTCGGCTCTACCGGGCGGCGGGCGCTTCTTGGGCGCCTTTGATTGATGAGGTCAATCGAAATTGAGAAATCAATCATCAATTCCATCAATGAAGTTGAGAATGGTTGTTGATTGTCAACTGAGAATCATTATCATTTAACTCGTCCCTCGCACGAGTCCAGACGATGAACACTCAAGCTGCTGTACTGCTGCGCCCCGAAACGCTGACCCTCCGCGACCGTCCGGTCCGCGTGGTCCCGCCCGAAGAAGTGATCGACAGCGAAGCCCTGCTCAAGGGCCGCCGCGAAATCCTGATCCAGCACGGCGACCGCTTCTATCGCCTTCGCCATACCAGCAACGACAAGCTCATTCTGACCAAGTAGCGCCCGCCGCTGGCCGACTGTTGGCTGCCCCACCGGCCGCCTGCGCTTCCGGTGCTTGTCCAGGCAGGCCCGCTCCTCCCCCCGGGCCTGCCGTTGCCCACCGCTCTCTCCCCCTCGACGTTTCGCCTGCGGCCTCGGTCGCCGGCGTCGGTCGGGGGTCTCCTTCCGCGTCCAGCCGATTCCCGCCCATCCATGAAGATCCGCCCCAATGCCCTGAGCGCCGCCCTGTGGCTGGCGTTGCCGATGGCCGCCAATGCCGCTGCATCCGCCGCTGCCGATGCCGCGCCCGACGCGCGTGAGTTCGACCGTGTGCAGGTCACCGCCACGCGCACCGAGCGTGCGCTGAGCGATGTGGCCGCCACGGTCGATGTGATCGACCGCGAGCAGCTCGACGACCACCTGGTCCGCGACATCAAGGATCTGGTGCGCTACGAGCCAGGTATTTCGGTGACCAGCAGCCCGGCTCGCTTCGGGCTGGGCGGCTTCCGCATCCGCGGCCTGGACGGCAACCGCGTGCTGATCCAGACCGACGGCATCGCCCTGCCCAAGGCGTTCGCCATCGGCAGCTTCTCCGATGCCAACCGCGACTTCACCGATCTGGAAACGCTCAAGCGGGTCGAGATCGTGCGCGGTCCGGCCAGCGCGCTGTATGGTTCTGACGCGCTCGGCGGCGTGGTCGCTTTCGTCACCAAGGACCCGGCCGATTACCTCAAGGACGGCAAGGACAGTTACGTCGGCCTGAAGTTCGGCTACGACGGCCAGTGGAAGGGCTTGTACGGCGGGGTCACCACCGCCTTCGGCGGCGACCGCTGGAGCGGCATGGTCAACGTCAACCATCGCCAGGGCCAGGAAACCGACAGCAAGGGCGACGTGCGCAGCGACAACAGCACCCGCACCGCCGCCAACCCGCAGGACCGCGATGGCCGCAGCCTGCTCGGCAAGCTGGTGTTCGCGCCCAGCGAGGACCAGCGCTTCACGCTGACCGTGGAAGGGAACGAAGACAGCGTGGACACCAACGTGCTGTCGTCCGTCGCCCCGGCCACGGGCGCGCCGCCGTCGGCCACCACCACCACCGCGATGAAGGCGCACGACCACCAGACCCGCGCCCGCGTGTCGTTCGCCCATGAAATGGACAACCTCGGCCAGGCCTTCGCGGACGACCTGTCCTGGCAGGTCTATCGCCAGGACAGCGAGACCACCCAGCGCACGATCGAGAATCGTGGCCGCGGTGCGAACGCCAGCCTGCGCGATCGCACGTTCAATTTCGACCAGCGCGTGTACGGCCTGCAGGCGGTGTTGCACAAGGGCCTGCAGACCGGCACGGTCGAGCACGACCTGACCTACGGCTTCGAAGGCACCTGGACCGACACCCAGCAGAAGCGCGACGGCTACCAGGTATCGGCCAACGGCACGGTCAGCAGGACGATCCTGCCTGACACCTTCCCGGTCCGCGATTTCCCGATCAGCAAAACCACCGAGCTGGGCCTGTACGTGCAGGATGAAATGCGTTTCGCCGACGGCCGCGTCTCGCTGGTACCGGGCGTGCGCGTGGACCACTACGAACTGCGCCCGGACGTGGACGGCATCTTCGGCACCGACAATCCCGGCGTGGCCGTGTCCGACCTGACCAAGACCAGCGTGTCGCCGAAGCTGGGCATGGTGTGGCGCTTGGCTGACCAGTGGTCGCTGTTTGCCGGCTACGCGCATGGGTTCCGCTCGCCGCCGTACAACGACGTCAACCTGGGTTTCACCAATGTGATGTTCGGCTACACCGCCATCCCCAACCCCGACCTGAAGCCGGAAACCAGCGATGGCCTTGAACTGGGCGTGCGCTTCGTCAATACGGCGGCATACGTCAGCGTCAGCGGCTACTACAACGACTACAAGGACTTCATCGAGTCCCAGCGCCAGGTGGGTGTCAACCGCCAGGGCCTGATCGTGTTCCAGTCGCAGAACGTGGCCGATGCGCAGATCTACGGTGCCGAGCTGAAGGCCGGCGTCGACATCGGCAAGCTCACCAGCGCGCTGGAAGGCTGGTCGTTGAACAGCGCGGTGGCGTGGTCACGCGGCCAGAACAAGACCGAAGACGTGCCGCTGGAATCGATCGATCCGCTGCGTGGCACCGTCGGCATCGCCTTTGACCGCGCTACCTGGGGCGTGGAACTGGCCGGCACCTTCGCCAAGCGCAAGGACCGCCTGCCGCCGCCCACCGGCACCAGTCCGCCCTTCGCGCCGGCCGGTTACGGCGTCCTCGACCTGATGGCGCACTGGGCGTTCGCCGCCGGGGCCAAACTCAACGTGGGCGTGTTCAACCTCGGCGACCGCCGCTACATCGACTACTCGGCGATCACCTCGGCGCTGGCCACCAACAGCACCGTGATCGACCGCTTCACCAACCCCGGCCGCACCGTGTCGGCCAATATCTCCGTGAGCTGGTAGCCCTATGAGCCGCGCCCTGTCCGCCATGCGATCGACCGACCGGGCGCTGCATCCCGGCCGCCTTCCCACCGCGCGACAGCTGGCGTCGCTGGGCACCGTGCTGTGCCTGTACCGCCCGGACAGCAGCGAGCTGGGTGGCTGGAAGCACGCGGTGTCCGCGCACGCCTGCCAAGGCATGGACAGCGAGGGCATCCGCGAGAGCCTGTGCTTCGCCGACGCGCGCGGCCGCTGCTGCTGGCGCCTGTACCTGCTGCCGGACAGCGACTTCCTGGCCTGGGATCGATTGGTGTCGGCGTTCCCGGCGCGACCGGAGCCGGTCAATGACGGCGGCGTTGCCGAGCGCCTGTGGCGTCGCCTGGCTACGCGCTTGGGCGGCGAGCCGTGGCGGATGTGCGCCTTGCGCCTGCACGTCGGCGACGGCCAGGGCCTGTCGGCCAGCCTGGCCTCGCTGTCGTCGCTGGGCGCCACCGCCGCGCGGCGCATCGCCCACGTGGAAGGCGCCGATGGCGAGCTGTGGATCGACGCGTGTTGCTGCGCCTCGGCAGCACGCGTGCCACCGCTGCGCGAGCACGGCAGCGCCATGCCCCTGGTCCGGCTGTAACCGAACGAAGAAGGACCGCCTCCGGCCACCGATGGCCGAACGTCTTGCCACCTCCTGAAGGAAACCTTGAGATGAAACTCCAGACAGCCAGTGCGTGGCTGCTGCTTGCCAGCAGCGGCGTCGTCCACGCCCAGCCCTCCGATGTGCAGCGCGACCACGACAGCATTGTGGCGATGAAGGGCGAATACGTGGTCGACTTCGCCTTCGATGAAACCGTGCTGCTCAAGCCGGGCTACGAGCGCGCGCCGGCCGTTCGCAGCGGCGGCAACGAGGTGGTGATCGTGGTCGAGGACACGCCGAAGCGGGTCGTGCTGCAGCACCTGCTGGTAGACCCCAAGAGCGGCCACGTCACCAAGCACTGGCGGCAGGATTGGGTGTACGAAGCACCGAACCGTTTCGAGTTCAGTGCCGACCAGACCTGGCAGGTACGCGCCATTCCGGCGGCGGTCAACGCCGGTGCATGGACGCAGTGCGTGTACGAAGTCAGTGATGCGCCGCGTTACTGCGGCACAGGCAAGTGGGACTACCGCAACAACGTGGCAACCTGGACCAGCGACCTCAGCTGGCGTCCGCTGCCGCGCCGCGAGTACACCCGCCGCAGCGACTACAACGCGCTGGCCGTGGTCAACCGGCACACGTTGACGCCCAATGGCTGGACCCACGAACAGTTCAACACCAAGATCCTGCGCGGCGCCGACGGCAGCCAGCAGGAGATCGCGCGCGAGTTCGGTTTCAATGACTACAACAAAACCACCGAGGTCGATTTCAAGCCCGCCTACGACTACTGGGCGGCAACGTCGGGCTACTGGGCCAAGGTGCGCCAGCGTTGGGACGGTTTCCTCGGCCAGGCCCCGGGCGTGCACCTGAAGACCACGCTGGACGGGATGGCGATGATCATGCCGCTGTTCACCCAGGCGCAGGACATCCAGGACGGCAAGAAGGTCAAAGACGCGCAGATCGACACGGTGTTCAAACAGTGGGTGGAAAACGCACCGGCCACCACCGCGCGGTAGAGCCGAGCCATGCTCGGCTGCTCTTCTTCGAGCAATGCCAGGGCGTCCGACGCAAGAGGAACGTTTCTGCCGAGCATGGCTCGGCACTACCGAATCCCACGCCCCCGCGACCCACGGATCCCACGCCCCCGTAACCCACGGATCCCACGCCCCCGCGACCCACCCAGGGTAGAGCCGAGCCATGCTCGGCTGCTCTTCCCCGATCAATGC
>NZ_JBFULC010000076.1:0-17734 GCF_056400525.1 Stenotrophomonas sp. P5_A9 | reverse complement strand
CGTGGCAGCCGAGGAGCCAAGGCAGCCGACCAACGGTCGGCTCTACGGCAATGGGGCGTGCGGATGCGTTGCGCCATGCCACGCGCGCGCGGATCGCCGCAATGACCCAGCCAGCCGATGACGCCCGTAGAGCCGACCGTTGGTCGGCTGCTCCCAACCGAAGTGCCGCCGCAGCCGACTTGCCGTGGCAGCCGAGGTGCCAAGGCAGCCGACCAACGGTCGGCTCTACGGCAATGGGGCGTGCGGATGCGTTGCGCCATGCCACGCGCGCGCGGATCGTCGCAATGACCCAGCGAGCCGATGACGCCCGTAGAGCCGACCGTTGGTCGGCTGCTCYCAACCGAGGTGCCGCCGCAGCCGACTTGCCGTGGCAGGCGAGGTGCCAAGGCAGCCGACCTCCCGTGGCAGCCGAGGTGCCAAGGCAGCCGACCAACGGTCGGCTCTACGTGCGGGTCAGCGCGGCTGTTTGATCGGCAGCACCAGGCGGAACCTGGAGCCCTGCCCCGGGGTGCTGTCCAGGTCGATGCGGCCGTGGTGCTTGTTGATGATGCTGTAGGAGATCGACAGGCCCAGGCCGGTGCCGCTGCCGACCGGCTTGGTGGTGAAGAACGGATCGAAGATGCGCTGGCGCAGTTCCGGCGAGATGCCGCCGCCGGTGTCTTCGAACTCCACCCAGACATGCTCCCCGTCCACGCCGGTGCGCACCGTGATCGTGCCGCGGTCGGCGATGGCATGGCCAGCGTTGAGCAGCAGGTTCATGTAGACCTGGTTGAGCTCGGACGGCAGGCATTCCACCAGCGGCAGCTGGCCGAACTCGCGCTGCAGGGTGACCTTGTACTTGAGCTCGTTCCAGATGATGTTGATCGTCGATTCGAGGCCGGAATGCAGGTCGACCAGCTTCCAGGATTCATCACGGCCGGAATACGAGAAGTCCTTGAGGTCGCGCACGATCCGGGTCACCCGCTCGATGCCCTCGCGCGATTCGGCCATCAGCTGCGGCAGGTCGCGGCTGATGAAGTCGATGTCGAAGCGGGTGCGGATGTCGTCGATTTCCGGGATCAGCGCCTTGGGATCGGGTGCGCGCAGGGCGCGCTCGTAGGCTTCGATCACGGTGAACAGACTGCGCAGGTACTCCTGCAGGCTGCCCAGGTTGGAGTGCACGTAGCCGATCGGGTTGTTGATCTCGTGCGCGACGCCGGCGGCGAGCTGGCCGATGGAGGCCATCTTCTCGGACTGCAGCAGCTTTTCCTGGGTGCCGTTGAGGCGCAGGTAGGCCTGGCGAAGCTCGGCATGGCGCTGCTGCAGTTCGCGCTCGTAGTCTTCCTGGCCTTCGATGCGGCGGAACAGGGCCAGGTAATGGCGCTGGCCGGCTTCATCGTGGTGGTAGACATGGGCGATGACCATGCGCTCACCCACCGGCAGGCTGCCGTTCCAGTGACCGTGCTGGCGCGCATGTTCCAGCGCATCGGGCGGCAGCAGCTGACGCAGCCATTGCGCCGCACCCAGACCGGCCGCGTCCTCGGCCTGGCCGAGCATCTCGCTGACGGCGGCGTTGGCCAAGGCCACGCTGCCATCCTCGCGGAACAGCAGCATGCCTTCGTTGACCCGCTCGAACAGGGCGAGCAGGACCTGCTGCGGTGGCAGCGGCGCGGTGACAAGGTTGGAAGAAGCGGTCACGGTCACATCGGGCAGTCGAAACAGGCGCCCAATATACGCGTTGGTCCGCGCGACGGAAGCCCGTGCACGCGCGTACGGCCCACGCGGGGCCGGATCAGGCGACGGCGAGCGGCCGTCGCGTATGCAGCGTGTGGGACTGGCCCTTGGCGTCGTAAGCCGAGGATTCTTCGCTGCGGCCCAGCTGGCGCAGCGCCCAGTTGACCTCGCGGCGGCGGCGCGACAACAGCACGCCGTTGGCGCGGTTGCGTTCGGCCAGCTCCTGCAGGCGTTCGCCCTGACCGACCGGCAGCACGGCCTCAAGGGCGCGCAGCGCTTCGAGCTTGGCGCCGGTGGCACGGATCAACGCCTGCACGTCATGCTCGACCAATGCCTGGCGTTCGACGTCCAAGGCATCGCTGAGGCGCTGCAATGGCTCGCTCATCGCCAGGTTCATCCCTGCAGCTGCTGGTCCAGATCGAGCATGCGCGAAGCGATCGCGTCGGGATTGATCTTGTAGGTGCCGTTCTGCAGCGACTCGCGCACGGCCTGCACACGGCCGGCGTCGATCGCCGGGGCGGTGCTCAGCTCGCGCTGCAGGGCCTGCAGGCTGGTGGCCTCGCCGGTCAGGCGCAGGCTGTCCGCTGCTTCAACCGGACGCGTCGGCGAATCGGTGCTGGCGGCCGGCTTGGTGCCAAGGCTGACGCTGCGCAGATGGGCGGTGGCCTGCAGGTTGCCGTCGATTTTCTGGCTCATGGAGTTGTCCTGGAGTTGCGGTTCACAAGGGATAACGGCATGGGGACCGCCATCTTTAGGGGGTTATGCGGTTTTTTTACCGATTTCCGCCGCCGGTTCAGTATTGTGCTCAGCGCGTCACAAAAACGTCGCCACTGGCCGCCACGGTGCCCTGCACGATCTTCCGCGAGGACAGATTCTCCACCGAAACGCGTTCATTTTCACCGGCGTCGGCCATGGCCTTGCCCGCGACACGCACTTCGACCCCGCCGATCCGCGACACCAGCGCGACGCTGTCGCCGCGACGGACCAGGCGTTGGGCGACCAGGTCGTTGGCCGAGAGCAGGCTGCCGGCGGTCAACGTGCGCCGGGCGACCCGCCCGACCGCAGCCGCCGGGTCGGCCAGCGCGGCGCCGGCAATACGGGCCACGTCACGCTGTGCAGTGGTGATATCGACGGCGGCCAGGGTTTCTCCAGCACTGATGCCGCGGTTGAGGATGAGCACATTCTGGTTTCTGCGGATCTTGACCGGGACGAACAGCCGCCAGCCGCCCGCATCCGGGCAGCTGACTTCCACGGTGCTGGTGCCGGTGGGCTGGGCCTTGAGCCCCTGCCCGCACGCCGGCAGGCGCAGCGCCGAATCCAGGGTGGTGTCGCCTTCGCTGCCGGCCGGCAGGGTCGACAGCGCGGCGGCGCGGATGCTGTCCACCGGCTGCCAGCCGCCCGCGGCGGACGCAGGCACGGTGACCAGCGTTAGCAGGGCAAGAATGATCCAACGCATGGCGACTCCACGGGCAAGGCACATGGGCAGCGTCCTGCAAGGCGCGTGCCGGAATCCACGGGGCGCGGCGCTCAAGTCGGGCGCGCTGGCGCCGATACCACCCCCATGTCACATGACCTGCTCAACCGCATCGACCAGCGTACGCGTCTGGCCGGCCACAATCGTCTGGCCCTGCTGCTGTTCCGGCTCGGCGGACGCCAGCTTTTTGGCGTGAACGTGTTCAAGGTGCAGGAAGTCCTGCGCCGCCCGGACCTGTTCCAGGTGCCCGGGCTGCCCAGCCAGTTCGCCGGGGTGGCCGATGTTCGCGGCCGCTCGGTGCCGGTGCTGGACCTTGGGCTGGCCATCGGCCACCCCGAGCGCGAGCCGGATGCGGACAAGGCGCCGGGCTATCTGGTGGTGACCGAGTTCAATCGCTCGATCCAGGGCTTCCTGGTGAGCGGGGTGGAGCGGATCGTCAATATCGCGGTGGAGGACATCCATCCGCCGCCGGAACTGGGCGCCGAGTCGAGCTACCTGACCGCGGTGACGCGTTTCCAGGGCGAGCTGATCCAGGTGATCGACGTGGAAAGCGTGCTGGCCGACATCGCCCAGGTGCGCGGCGAGGCGGTGCTGGACCCGTCGCTGGCGATGCCGGCCGACGGCCCGCAGCTGCAGGTGCTGGTGGTGGACGACTCGCGGGTGGCCCGCCAGCAGATCCGCAGTGTGCTGGACCAGCTGGGGGTGGGCGCGACGCTGCTGTCCGACGGCAAGCAGGCGCTGGACCACCTGCTGCAGATCCACGCGGCCGGCGAGAACCCGGCCGAGCGCTATGCGATGGTGATTTCGGACATCGAGATGCCGGCGATGGACGGCTATACGCTGACGACGGAAATCCGGCGCCATCCGGGCCTGGCCGGGCTGTACGTGCTGCTGCATACCTCGCTGTCGGGCGTGTTCAACAACGCGATGGTCGAGCGGGTGGGCGCCAATGCGTTCGTGGCCAAGTATTCCCCGCATGAGCTGGCCGATTTCGTGCTGGATCGTTTGCGGAAGGTGGCGATGGCGGCTTGAAGCGGCGGTCGGTTCGCTGATGGCGGGCCGGGGTGGGCGGGGGTGCGGGACACGCCGTAAACCCGTCCCTGGGGGCTCGTGGGCGCCATCCATGGCGCCCAACGGTCCCGCCCCCCCACCCACCCCGACCCGCTGACAGTGGGTCGGCGCCTGTTTGGCGAACGCGGGTGTAGGTAGAGATCAGCCGAGCAACGCTCGGCTCTACCTTGGTTTGCTGCATCGTTCATCATCACGCCCAGCGCCCGCTGGGCTTTTTTGTGGGCGTCAGGGTGCCGCAGCCGGGCAGAGTCCGGCTCTACGTCGCCTGCGTAGCAGGCGTAGCAGGCGTTGCCGGCCAGCGGCCGGCACTACCCCTCCTCCCGAAGCCGGCTGTGCCCTTCCTTCCGGCGACGCAGACACGTCCGGGCGCGGGTTGGCAGAGCCCGCCGGGACCGTTGGGCGCCATGGATGGCGCCCACGAGCCCCCAGGGATGGGTTCACGGCGTGTCCCGGCGGGCTCTGCCRACCCGCGCCACACGCAGGAACAACGCGCCGACTGGCACAGCCCTTGCACCACTCCCCCCATCGTCCCGTGGGAGCGCGCCATGCCCAATCTGATTTCCGACTATCTGGGGGTCCATGCCCAGGCCATGCCGTTGCGCGAGCAGCGGATGAAGCTGATCGCCAGCAACCTGAGCAATGCCGACACCCCCGGGTACAAGGCCCAGGACCTCGACTTCGATGCCGCCCTGCGCAATGCCCAGGGCGTGGACAGCAACGGCCTGATGAAAACCACCAACGAACAGCACTACGCCGTTGGCGGCGGCCTCAACCCCTTCCAGATCACCAAGGAAGGCGTCCAGCCCARCATCGACGGCAACACCGTCGACCCCGATGCCGAACGTGCCGCCTACGGCCGCGCCGCGCTGGAATACCGTGCCTCGCTCAGCTTCGTCGAATCCAAGGTGCGCTCCATGCTCACCGCCATCACCGGGCAATAAGCCATGAGCAACCTCCCCATTTTCGACATCGCCGGCTCCGCCCTCCAGGCCCAGTCCGTGCGCATGAGCACCATCGCCTCCAACCTGTCCAACGCCGACACCGTCTCCGGTTCGGCGCAGACGGTGTACAAGCCGCTCGAACCGATCTTCCAGTCCGTCACCAGCCGCACCGACCCGAACATCACCACCGTCCAGGTCAAGGAAATCAGCCAGAGCGACGCCGCGCCGATCAAGCGCTACGAGCCCGGCCACCCGCTGGCCGACGGCGACGGCTACATCTACCAGCCCGACGTCGACCCGGTGGCGCAGATGGTCAACCTCATCTCCACCTCGCGCAATTACCAGGCCGGCGTGGAAATGCTGACCACCGCCAAGGAACTGGCGCTGGCCACCCTGACCATGGGTCGCTGACCCTTTTCTTTACAGGACATACCGTCATGAGCAGCACCAGCGGCGTCGGCCAGAACGGCAGCGATATCTACAGCGCGCTCGGCCTCAACGCGCCCAACAGCGACACCAGCAAGAAGAAAAGCACCCTGGACCAGGCCGATTTCCTGCGCCTGATGACCGAACAGCTGCAGCACCAGGATCCGCTCAAGCCCATGGACAACACCCAGATGGTGGCGCAGATGGCGCAGCTGTCCCAGGTGCAGGGCATCACCGACCTCAACACCACGGTGAAGGGCTTCCAGGACCAGATGTCCAGCGACCAGATCCTGCGCGGTGCTGCGCTGGTCGGCCATGACGTGCTGGTGCCCTCGACCAAGTGGCAGCTGGAGGCCGAAGGCAACACCAACGGCATGGTCGCTGCCTCCGGCGCGGGCTTTGTCAACGTGGAAATCACCGATGCCAACGGCGTCAAGGTCAACACGTTGAGCGTGGAAGCCAAGGCCGCCGGCGAAGTGACCTTCGACTGGGATGGCAAGGATGCCAACGGCAATCGGCTGCCGCCGGGCAGCTACTCGATCGCCGCCACCTTCACCGACAGCGCCGGCGCCAAGAACAAGGTCAACACCTACGTCGAGGCCCCGGTGGAGAGCGTCACCGTCGGCTCGGACGGCCTGTACCTCAACCTCAAAGGCCTGGGCACGGCCCCGATCGACTACGTGCTCCGCATCAGCTGAGCCGCCCTACCCCGCATACCAGGAGCAATCCCATGGGCTTCAACATTTCGTTGTCCGGCATCAACGCAGCCAATGCCGACCTGAACGTCACCGCGAACAACATCGCCAACGTCAACACCACCGGGTTCAAGGAATCGCGCGCCGAGTTCGCCGACCTGTTCTCGGCCACCAGCTATGGCCTGTCCAAGAACGCGGTCGGTTCGGGCGTGCGCCTGACCAACGTGGCCCAGCAGTTCTCGCAGGGCAACAACGAACAGACCGGGCGCAGCCTGGACATGGCCATTTCCGGTGAGGGCTTCTTCACCATGTCCATGAACGGGGCCCGCGTGTATTCGCGCGCCGGCAACTTCCAGACCGACCAGGCCGGCTACGTCACCAACCCGCAGGGCGCGCGCCTGCAGGTGTTCGCCCCCAACGCCGACGGCACCAGCTTCGATGCCGGCCGCCTGGTCGACCTGCAGCTGCTCACCACCGACAGCCCGCCCAGGCAGACCAGCAAGGTCAACGTCAGTTTCACCCTGCCGGCCGACGCCAAGGTGCCCACGGTGGGCGTGTTCGACCCGACCGATTCCAACAGCTACAGCCAGTCCACCGGCGGTATCACCGTGTACGACTCGCTGGGCGTCAGCCACACGCAGACTTCGTACTTCGTCAAGACCGCCGACCCGAACCAATGGCAGGTCTACAACTACGTCGATGGCCAGGCCGCCGGCGCGCCGACCACGCTGACCTTCAACAACGCCGGCGCGTTGACCGCCCCGGCCAACGGCCAGATCACGCTGGCCCCGTTCACGCCGAGCACCGGCGCCGGCCAGCTGGCGCTGACCCTGGACATCAGCGGGTCCACCCAGTACGGCGAGAAGTTCGCCCTGCGCAACACCCAGCAGGACGGCTACGCCGCCGGCAAGCTCAACGAAGTGACCGTGTCCGAGGAAGGCGTGGTTTACGCGCGCTACTCCAACGGCGATGACAAACCGCTGGGCCAGGTCGCGCTGACCACCTTCAACAATGCACAGGGCCTGGAAGCCAAGGGCAACAACCTGTGGGTGGAAACCTTCAGCTCGGGCACGCCGCGTACCGGTGCACCGGACAGCTCCAACCTGGGCAAGGTCCAGGCCGGTTCGCTGGAAGCCTCCACGGTCGACCTGACCGAGCAGCTGGTCAACATGATCACGGCCCAGCGCAACTTCCAGGCCAATTCGCAGATGGTCTCGACCATGGACCAGATCACCCAGACCATCATCAACATCCGTTGATGAGCCACTGACCGCATCACGGGATTACAACGATGGACAAGGCGCTCTACGTAGCGATGACCGGTGCACGTGCTTCGCTGCAGGCACAGGGCACGCTCTCGCACAACCTGGCCAACACCGATACCCCTGGTTTCAAGGAAGCCCTGGCCAATACCGAGGCGTTCCCGATCAAGGGCACCGGCTATGCCTCGCGCGTGGACGCCCTGCACGTCGACGCCGGCTTCAACCGGCGCATGGGCGCGCAGCAGATCACCGGCAACCCGCTGGACCTGTCGCTGCAGTCGGGCAACTGGCTGGCGGTGCAGGCCCCGGCGGGCGGCGGTGAGGCCTATACCCGTGGTGCGGCACTCTCGATCACCCCCAATGGCCAGCTGGYGACCGCCGGTGGCCATCCGGTGCTGGACGAGAACGGTGCGCCGATCGCCATTCCGCCGCACCAGGCCATGGACATCGGCAACGACGGCACGATCTCGATCATCCCGCTGGGCGAAGGCCCGCAGACCATGGCCAACATCGGCCGTATCCGCGTGGTCGCCGCGGCCGATGAACGGCTGGAGCGCGGCCTGGACGGGTTGATGCGCAACACCGACCCGCAGCAGCCCTTCGTGCAGGCCCAGGGCAAGTCGCTGGAAAGCGGCCAGCTGGAAGGCAGCAACGTGGACGCGGCCGGCGCGCTGGTGCAGATGATCCAGCTGCAGCGCCAGTACGAAATGCAGGTGAAGGTGATCAAGCACGGCGACGACAACGCCCGTAGCGCCAACAGCCTGCTGCGACTGGGCGGTTGAGCCGCGGCGATGCGCGATTGACGGGGCACCCACGGGGCCCCGACGGAATTCCGGCGCGGTTCTGGCACAGCCCATGCATCGCTCCCCGTGACGGCCGCCCCGGGTGGCCACCCGCAACAGACAAAGGAACATCGCCATGAACCAGGCATTGTGGATCGCCAAGACCGGACTGGATGCGCAGCAGACGCGCATGTCGGTGGTTTCCAACAACCTCGCCAACACCAACACCACCGGTTTCAAGCAGGACCGTGCCAGCTTCGAAGACCTGCTGTACCAGCAGGTGCGCCAGCCGGGCGGTTCTTCGTCCGCACAGACGCAGCTGCCCACGGGCCTGCAGCTGGGCACCGGCGTACGCGTGGTGGCCACCTCGAAGAACTTCGAGCAGGGCAGCCAGCAGCAGACCGGCCGCGCGCTGGATGTGATGGTCAACGGCCGCGGTTTCTTCGAAGTGCAGATGCCCGACGGTTCTTCGGCGTATACGCGTGATGGGTCGTTCCAGCGCAACCAGGATGGCGAGCTGGTGACCAACAGCGGCTACCCGGTGCAGCCGGGCATCCAGATCCCCGAAGGCGCGCAGTCGCTGACCATCGGGACCGACGGCACCATCAGCGTAAAGATGGCCGACGACGCGGCGTCGGTGGAAATCGGCGCGCTGACCCTGACCGACTTCGTCAATCCGGCCGGCCTGCAGGCCCGCGGTGAAAACCTGTTCCTGGAAACCACCGCCTCCGGCCCCGCGCAGAACGGCAACCCCGGCCTGAACGGCCTGGGCAGCGTGGTGCAGGGCGCGCTGGAAGGCAGCAACGTCAACGTCGTGGAAGAGCTGGTGTCGATGATCGAAACCCAGCGCGCCTACGAAATGAACGCCAAGGCGATCTCCACCACCGACGCGATGCTCGGCTACCTCAACCAGAACGTCTGATCGGTCGAACCGGGAACCCTGCCATGTCGTACCTGCGCCCTACCCTCCGCATGCTCTCGGCCAGTGCCGTTGTCGCCCTGCTCGGCGGCTGCGTCATCGCCGGCGATGTCCGCCCCTACCCGGCGATGGCGCCGGTCACCCCGATCATCGCGCCCACCGCGCAGGCCACGGCCGGTGCGATCTACGCCGCCGGCCCGGGCCTGCAGCTGTATTCGGACCGGCGCGCACGCGATGTCGGCGACCTGCTGACCATCACCCTGACCGAGAACACCACCGCGCAGACCACCGCCAACACCACCACCGCCAAGGAATCGGACCTGAGCATCGGCACCCCGACCGTGTTCGGCGCGCCGGTGACACTGGGCGGCAAGGACATCCTCAGCGCCAGCGCCAAGGGTTCGCGCGACTTCGCCGGCAAGGGCACCACCGCGCAGAGCAACCGCCTGCTCGGCAGCGTGACCGTCACCGTGGTGCAGCGCCTGCCCAACGGCAACCTGGTGGTCCAGGGCGCCAAAAACCTGCGCTTGAACCAGGGCGATGAGCTGGTGCAGGTGCAGGGCATCGTGCGCGCGGCGGACATCTCCCCGGACAACACCAKTCCTTCCAGCCGCGTTGCCGATGCCCGCATCGTCTACGGCGGCCGCGGCCCGGTCGCCCAGTCCAATGCGATGGGCTGGCTGAGCCGTTTCTTCAACTCGGCGTTGACGCCGTTCTGAGCCTGACATGACCTTTTCCTTCTCCCTGTTCGGGCCGCGACGCAGTGCGTCGCTCTACGCGGTGCGTGCCGTGGTGGTGCTGCTGGCGGTGTTCGCGCTGGCGGCACCGGCGTCTGCCGAGCGCATCAAGGACCTGGCCCAGGTCGGCGGCGTGCGCACCAATGCGCTGGTCGGCTATGGCCTGGTGGTCGGCCTGGACGGCAGCGGTGACCGCACCAGCCAGGCGCCCTTCACCGTGCAGAGCTTGAAGAACCTGCTCGGCGAACTCGGCGTCAACGTACCGGCCAACGTCAATCCGCAGCTGAAGAACGTGGCCGCCGTGGCGATCCACGCCGAGCTGCCGCCGTTCGCCAAGCCGGGCCAGCCGATCGACATCACCGTGTCTTCGATCGGCAACGCGGTGTCGCTGCGCGGCGGCTCGTTGCTGATGGCGCCGCTGCGCGGTGCCGACGGCCAGGTCTACGCGATCGCCCAGGGCAACCTGGTGGTCGGTGGCTTCGGCGTGCAGGGCAAGGACGGTTCGCGGGTATCGGTGAACGTCCCCAGCGTCGGTCGCATTCCCAATGGCGCCACGGTCGAACGTGCACTGCCGGACGTGTTCAACGGCGGTGGCGACATCACCCTGAACCTGCACAAGAACGACTTCACCACGGTCTCGCGGATGGTTGCCGCGCTGAACACTGCCTTCGGCGATGGCGCAGCGCGGGCGATCGACGGTGTCACGGTATCGGTGCAGTCGCCGAGCGACCCGGGCGCCCGCATCGGGATGCTGGCACGTATCGAAAACCTGGAACTCACCCCGGGCAGCGCGCCGGCCAAGGTGGTGGTCAACGCACGTACCGGCACGGTCGTGATCGGCTCGCAGGTGCGCGTCGGCCCGGCGGCCATTTCGCATGGCTCGCTCACCGTGACCATCAACGAGAACACCAACGTCAGCCAGCCCAATGCCTTCGGCAACGGCCAGACCGTGGCCTCGCCGCAGTCCACCATCACCGCCACCAACGATGGCAGCCGCATGTTCAAGTTCACCGGCGGCACCACGCTGGACGAGATCGTGCATGCGGTCAACGCGGTGGGGGCGGCACCTGGCGATCTGATTGCGATCCTGGAAGCACTCAAGCAGGCCGGCGCACTGAGCGCCGAGCTCGAGGTGATCTGACATGCGCATCAACCCGGCACTGGAACTCAATCCGGCCCAGGCCAACAGCCCGGCCAAGGTGGACAAGGTGGCGCGCCAGCTGGAAGGCCAGTTCGCGCAGATGCTGGTCAAGAGCATGCGCGATGCCAGCTTCGGCGACTCGCTGTTTCCCGCCGAAAACACCATGTTCCGCGAGATGTACGACCACAAGATCGCCGAGGCGATGACCCGTGGGCGCGGGCTGGGCCTGTCGGCGATGATCACCCGTCAACTGGGTGGCGCCGAGGCCGAGGCCGCCAAGCCGACCGACACCGCCTTGAACCCGGCCGCCGCGCTGCGCGCATACCGGCTCAACGCACCGGCGGCGGCGCCGATGGCGCTGCCCGCCTCGACCATGCCGGCCGGCACGCCGAGCGAAGTGGAGATGCTGCAGCAGTTGCGCGGCGCCGATCCGTCAACGGTGCTGCAGCCGATGGAACGTGCGCTGGATCTGATCGCCGGCCGCGAGAGCAGCCAGATGCACGAGGCCATCGGCCGTTCCGATCCGTATTCGGCGGCGTCCGGCGTCAGCGATCCGACCGAACAGAACTGGGCCGCGCTGGCCGATGACCGCTGGCGCGACGTCAACGGTACGGCCGCCGCGCGGGGACCGAGTGCGGTCGATACGCTGGCCGCCAACACCGCTGCCGCCCAGCTTGGCCCGCACACGCCGGAAGGTTTCGTGGCCAGCATCTGGAACCACGCCCAGCAGGCCGCGCGCGAACTGGGCGTGGATGCCAAGGCGCTGGTCGCCCAGGCCGCGCTGGAGACCGGTTGGGGCCGCAAGCTGGTGCAGCGCAACGGCGGTGGCAGCTCGCACAACCTGTTCGGGATCAAGGCCAGCGGCTGGAGCGGCGAACGCGCCACCAGCGGCACCCATGAATACGTGGACGGCGTGCGCCGCAACGAAACCGCCAGCTTCCGCGCCTACACCTCGGTTGGCGACAGTTTTGCCGACTACGTGAAACTGCTCAAGAACAGCCCGCGTTACCAGAATGCGCTGCAGGCCGGCGGCGATGTCCGCGGCTTCGCCCAGGGCCTGCAGAAGGCCGGCTACGCCACCGATCCCAGCTACGCGGCCAAGATCGCCGCGATTGCCGGCGGCCCGACCATCGAGCGCGCGATCGCCGCCGTGGGCAATGCCAGCCAGCGCCTGGGCGAGACCTTTGCCAGCACCGCCAGCCCGACCGGGCTGGGCGTCATCCGTCGTTGAGGTAACCCATGTCCAGCGTACTTTCCACCGGCACCAGCGCCCTGCTCGCTTTCCAGCGGGCGCTGGCGACCACCAGCCACAACGTCGCCAACATCAACACGCCGGGCTACAGCCGGCAGAAGGTCGACTTCGCCACCGCCAATCCGCAGAACTTCGGCTATGGCGACGTGGGCAACGGCACCCGGATCAGCGATATCCGCCGGGTGGCCGACCAGCTGGCGATCTCGCGGTTGCTCGATGGCAGTGGTGAACTGGCGCGATTGAAGCAGCTGTCGAGCATGGCCGACCGTGTGGATGCGATGTTCTCTGATACCGCCACCAACGTGTCCGGGGTCTGGTCGAGCTTCTTCGACACGGTCAGCGGCCTGTCCTCCAACGCGTCGGGTACGGCCGACCGGCAGAACATGCTCGACGGCGGCAAGACCCTGGCCAGCCGCTTCCAGCAGCTCAACGGCCAGCTCAATACGCTCAACGGCGAGGTCAACAACGGCCTCATCGCCGGCGCGTCGGAGATCAACCGGCTCGCCAAGGAAATCGCGCAGCTCAACGGCAGCATCGGTGGCAACGCGGCCAACGCCGCGCCGGACCTGCTGGATCGCCGCGATGCGCTGATCGCCAACCTGGTCGGCTATACCGGCGGCAACGCGGTGATGCAGGACGGCGGCTTGATGAACGTCTACACCGCCGGTGGCCAGGCGCTGGTGGTAGGCACCACCGCCTCCAAGGTCACCACCGTGGCCGATCCGTACATGCCCGAGCGCCTGCAGCTCGCGCTGGAGAGCGCCGGCCAGAAGATCACCCTGGAACCGAAGACCCTCGGCGGCCAGATCGGCGGTCTGCTGGAGTTCCGCGATACCGTGCTGACGCCCACCCAGGCCGAACTGGGCAAGCTGGCCGTCGGCATGGCCAGCAGCTTCAACGATGTGCACCGCCAGGGCGCGGACCTGTACGGCAACCTGGGCGGGGACTTCTTCAACATCGGCAGCCCGCGCATCACCGGCAACGCCAACAACACCGGCACCGCCAGCATGACCGCCAGCTTCGGCGACCTGTCCAAGCTGGACGGGCAGAACGTGCTGCTCAAGTTCGACGGCACCCAGTGRCAGGCGACCCGCGCCGACACCGGCGCGGCGATTCCGATGACCGGCACCGGCAGCGCCGCCGACCCGCTGGTGATCAACGGCGTGGAACTGGTGATGACCGGTGCCCCGGCCGTGAACGACCGCATGCTGCTGCAGCCCACCGCGGGCGTGGCCGGCACCCTGTCGGTGGCGATCACCGATACCTCGCGCATCGCGGCGGCGGCACCGATCAAGGGCACGGCCGCACTGACCAATACCGGTACCGGCAAGCTCACCGGGGTCAAGGTGACCGACCACAACAACGCGGCGCTGCGCAATCCGGCCGCGATCGTGTTCACCAGCGCCACCCAGTACACGCTCGATGGTGCCGGCCCGTTCACCTATACCGCCGGCCAGACCATCAGCGCCAATGGCTGGAGCTTCGTGCTCGACGGTGCGCCCAAGACCGGCGACACCTTCGGCATCGGCCCGACTCCGGCCGGTTCCTCGGACAACAGCAACGCCCTGTTGCTGGCCAAGGTGGAACAGGCCAAGGCCTTCAACGACGGTACCGTGACGCTCAGTGGCGCGCTCGGTGGGCTCACCACCCAGGTTGGCGCCGCCGCGCGATCGGCAGATTACTCGCTGCAGGCCCAGCAGGTGATCACCGACCAGGCGCAGTCCGCGCGCGATGCGATCTCCGGGGTCAACCTGGATGAGGAAGCGGCCGACATGCTGCGCCTGCAACAGGCCTACCAGGCCGCCTCGCAGCTGATTTCCACCGCCGACAACATGTTCCAGACCATCCTCGGAGCCGTGAGCCGATGAACAGCCGCATTTCCACCGGGATGATGTTCCAGCAGTCGGTGTCGTTGATGATGGCCAAGCAGGCCAAGATGAGCCACCTGGAACAGCAGATCGCCACCGGCCGCCGCCTGGTGACCGCCAAGGACGACCCGGTCGCCTCCGGCGCCGCCGTCGGCCTGGACCGCACGCTGGCCTCGCTGGACCGCATGCAGCTCAACGCGGGCAACGTGCAGAACCGGCTGGGCCTGCAGGAAAACGCACTGGCCCAGGTCGGCGACATGATGGGGCGCATCACCGAGTTGACGATCTACGCCAATAATCCGGCGCTGGCCGCCTCGGACAAGCAGTCGATGGTCACGGAAATCGAGGCGATCCGCGGGAACCTGCTGGCGCTGGCCAACAGTACCGACGGCACCGGGCGCTATTTGTTTGGCGGTACGGCCGATGACAGCCCGCCTTTCAGCCAGATCGATGGCAAGGTGGTCTATAACGGCGACCAGAACCAGCGCCAGGTCGAGGTCGGGCCGGACACGTACGTGCTCGATGCCCTGCCCGGCAGCGAGATTTTCCTGCGGATCGGTACCGGCGATGGGCACGTGGACGGGGCGGCCAGCACGGCCAACACGGGCACGGGCGTGCTGACCAATGTGACCCGCGACGGCAGCGACAGCTGGAACGGCCAGGGCTTCAGCGTGCGCTTCACCGCTGAAGACCAGTACGAGCTGCTGGATGCCGGCGGTACGGTGGTGTCCACCGGTACGATGAAGGCAGGCGACGATCTGGTGCTCAACGGGGTGCGTTTGCACATCGACGGCAAGCCGGCGGCCGGCGATACCTTCGAGGTGAGTCCGGCGACCAGCCGGGATATTTTCAGCACGCTGGACAGTCTGATCGGGTCGTTGAAGATGGATACCGGGAGCGCGTCCAAGTCGGCGGCGCAGCAGAATCTGCTGCAAAGTGGTCTGCGCGACGTTGCGCGGGCCTCGGAGCGGATGATCGATTCGCGCGCGGCCGGTGGTGCGCAGTTGAAGGCGCTGGACAATGCGGCGGACATGCGTGAGTCCAATACGGTGACGCTCAAGAGCACGCTGTCGCAGATGCGCGATCTGGACTACGCCGATGCCATCAGTCAGTACCAGCTGGAGAGCACTGCCCTCCAGGCCGCGCAGACGCTGTTCTCGCAGATGCAGCAGATGTCGTTGTTCAACGTGTTGCGCTGATACCGCGACACGAAAACCTGGATGGCCTGAAGGCCGCGATGCATTGCGCATCGCGGCCTTTTTGCTTTTTCCTCTACGCATCCAAAGGCAACAGCGCGGATGATCCTCTGCTCATGGCATGGGCGSGGGTGTGTGGGTTCGCGGGACACGCCGTAAACCCCGCTCCGCGGCCCGGCCCAGCCGCTGGCGGCTGTGCGTTCAGTCGCATGCGAGGCAGTGCCTCGCGAGCAATGCGCCTTCACCCTTGGGGGCTCGCACACGCCATCCATGGCGTGTGACGGTCCCGCGAACCCACACACCCGCGCCCTCGACAGTTGGCTAGTGGCCTATGCAGAGCGGAAGAGCGGAAAAGCGACGTAGAGCGCGCCCGCTCATACGCGAGTAGCGCGGCTCTTTCCTTGCGCACCCGCACCCTGTCCAAGGGGTGGCACGGGTGGGTTGGCGGGACCGTCATGCGCCATGGATGGCGCATGCGAGCCCCCAAGGATGGGTTTACGGCGTGTCCCGCCAAGCCACCCGTTCCAGCCCTCCCCCAGATGCAGCAGGCCCCACGCCCTTGCTGTGGCTGTGGCTGTGACTGTAGCCGTGCCCCCGACCCCACATCCGGCCATGAACATCAAAAACCCCCTTGAATTCCCGCTTTTCCTGCCGTTAACCCTTATGTCCGGCAAGCCCGCCATGGCCCCGGATGGCCCACCAGACAGCCTCAGCGAAATTTCCGCCTAAAGGTTGTTGACAAAGCGCCGTTATTCATTTGGCAACAGCGAAGCACACAGCCAAACAAAAAAATCGGCGGCGCTTCGTTCCATTCACCACCGGGATTCCAATAAGGGAGACGACCCATGGCACAGGTAATCAACACCAATACGATGTCGCTCAACGCTCAGCGCAACCTGAGCACCAGCGGCAGCTCGCTCGCTACCACCATCCAGCGCCTGTCGTCGGGCCTGCGCATCAACAGCGCGAAAGACGACGCCGCCGGCCTGGCTATTAGCGAGCGCTTCGGCACCCAGATCCGCGGCACCGACGTGGCCATCCGCAATGCCAACGATGGCATCTCGCTGGCCCAGGTCGCCGAAGGCTCCCTCAGTGAAATCGGCAACAACCTGCAGCGCGTCCGCGAACTGGCCGTACAGGCCTCCAACGCGACCAACTCCGCCAGCGACCGCAAGGCCCTGCAGGCCGAAGTCACCCAGCTGGTCAGCGAAATCGACCGCGTCGCCAAGCAGTCCGACTTCAACGGCACCAAGCTGCTGGACGGCAGCTTCACCAGCCAGCTGTTCCAGGTCGGCGCCAATGCCGGCCAGGCGATTGCCATCAACAGCGTCGTCGATGCCAAGGCCAGCTCGCTGGGCAACGCCAAGTTTGCCGCCCCCGTCGACAGCACCGGCGACATCGCCACCATCACCGACCTGACCGGCGTCACCATCAACGGCGCCACCATCGGCACCATCACCGGCAAGACCACCGCCGAGTTTGCCGCCTCCGCCGCCGCCCAGATCAACAGCAGGATCGGCGAAGCCGGTGTCTACGCCGAAGTGGTCACCACCGCCGGCACCCCGGACACCCAGCGCCTGAAGCTGACCTCGGTCCAGGCCGACCGCGACCTGGTCATCACCGGCGCCACCCAGCTCAGCCTGGCCGACTCCACCGTCGCCGCCCCCAGCTCGGTTGCCGCCACGGCCACCTCCAGCTTCGTGCAGGACCTGGACGTCTCGTCCTACGTCGGCGCGCAGAAGGCGCTGGAAATCGTCGACAAGGCGTTGGAGTCGGTCAACAGCGTGCGCGCCGACCTCGGCGCCATCCAGAACCGCTTCACCTCCGTGGTGGCCAATCTGCAGACCTCCTCGGAAAACCTGTCGGCATCGCGCAGCCGCATCCGTGATACCGATTTCGCCAAGGAAACGGCGGAACTCACCCGTACCCAGATCCTGCAACAGGCCGGCACCGCGATGCTGGCCCAGGCCAACCAGGTTCCACAGAACGTGCTCAGCCTGTTGCAGCGCTGACATGAGCCGCTCCTGAAGCACGTCAGGAGCGTCTAACCCATCGTACGTGCACTGCTCAAGGACCTCTCCTCATGGCACAAGTCATCAACACCAACACGATGTCGTTGAATGCTCAGCGCAACCTGAGCACCAGCGGCAGCTCCCTGGCCACCACCATCCAGCGCCTGTCCTCGGGCTCGCGCATCAACAGCGCCAAGGACGATGCGGCCGGTCTGGCCATCTCCGAGCGCTTCGGCACCCAGATC
>NZ_JBFULC010000075.1:0-17771 GCF_056400525.1 Stenotrophomonas sp. P5_A9 | reverse complement strand
CCCACGAGCCTCCAGGGAGGATTTACGGCGTGTCCCGCCAACCCACCCACGCCAGCCCAGCCTGGTCGCCAGCACATCAAGCGCTTCGGCTTCGGCTCTGGCTTTGCTCTGGGCTGGCGCTGGCGCTGGCGCTGGCGCTGGCGCTGGCTCTCCAGCTTCTGAAACAACTTTGCCAATCCAGTCCACAACCGCATCTTGACCGCACCCTGATCCCGCATCGGCGATCATGTGCCCCTCGTTGATGAAGGTGCGCACGATGACGACCAGCAGCTACGCCTCGATCCGGCCCCTGTTGTGGCTGGTATCGCTGGCGATCTTCATGCAGATGCTGGACTCCACCATCGTCAACACCGCCCTCCCCGCCATGGCCCGCAGCCTCGGCGAAAGCCCCCTGCAGATGCAGTCGGTCGTTTTCAGCTATGCCCTCGCCGTGGCCACCTTCATCCCCGCCTCCGGCTGGATAGCCGACCGCTTCGGCACCCGGCGCACCTTCCTCGTCGCCATCATCCTGTTCACCCTCGGCTCGCTCGCCTGCGCCCTCGCCCAGACCCTGCACCAGCTCGTCGGCGCACGCGTCCTGCAGGGCGTCGGCGGCGCCATGCTGCTCCCCGTCGGCCGCCTCGCCGTCATGCGCTCGGTCTCGCGCGAAGAGTTCCTCCGCGCCATGAGCTTCATCGCCATCCCCGCCCTCATCGGCCCGCTCATCGGCCCCACCCTCGGCGGCTGGCTGGTTGAAGTCGCCTCCTGGCACTGGGTCTTCCTGATCAACCTGCCCATCGGCGTCATCGGCTACATCGCCGCCATGAACGTCATGCCCGACCACTACGCCGAGCATCGCACCCGCTTCGACCTGGCCGGCTACCTCATGCTCGCCTTCGGCATGGTCGTGCTTTCCCTCGCCCTGGACGGCATCTCCGGCATGGCCACCCCGCACGCGCTGGTCATGCTCATGACCGTCGCCGGCCTGGCCGCCCTCGTCGGCTACTGGCTGCACGCGGCCAATTCCACCGCACCGCTGTTCTCGCTGGCCCTGTTCCACGTGCCCAGCTACCGCATCGGCATCCTCGGCAACCTGTTCTCGCGCATCGGCAGCAGCGCCATGCCCCTGCTCATCCCGCTGCTGCTGCAGGTCGGCATGGGCATGAGCCCGATGAATGCCGGCCTGCTCATGATCCCCGTCGCCGCCGCCGGCATGCTCTCCAAACGCTACGCCGTCAAACTGGTCGAACGCTTCGGCTACCGAAGGGTGCTGATGGTCAACACCGTGCTGGTTGGCCTGGCAATGGCCAGTTTCATCTTCATGACACCCGGCCAGCCACTGTGGGTGCGCATCGTCCAATTGGCCCTGTTCGGCGCGGTGAACTCGCTGCAGTTCACCGTCATGAACACCGTGACCCTGCGCGATCTCGACCGCGATTTCGCCAGTTCGGGCAACAGCCTGCTGTCGATGGTGATGATGCTCGCCACGGGCTTCGGCGCCGCTGCGGCCGGCAGCCTGCTGGCCGCGTTCGACCACCTGGATGCCCTGCGCGGCGCCACCGCCGCCCTGCACGCCACCTTCGTCTGCGTCGGTGCCATCACCCTCACCTCCACGCTGATCTTCTGGCAGCTGCCCGACACCCGCCCCTCCCCGCGCGATGTGGAAGAGGTCGCTGAGTAGCATCGACCGTTGGTCCGGTGATCAGCACGCGGTCCTTGGCCCGATGACCTGCCCCGCCGCTTACCCGCGCGCCGTGCGCAACGCCCGCGCGATCGCCTCCACCAGCAGCTCACCGGTCACCGGCTTGCGCAGGAAGCCCTGCATGCCCGCCGCGCGCACCTGCTGCTCGATGCCCGGGTCGGTACGCGCGGTCACGGCGATCATCGGCATCTCGTAGCCCTGGTTGTGCAGGTGCCCGGCCAATTCGATCCCCCCCAGCCCGGGCAGGTCCAGGTCCAGCAGCACCACGTCGAACGGCGCCTCGCTGACCTCTCGCAGCGCCGCCAGCGCGTGCTCGGCATGCACCACCTGATGCCCGCGCGCGCCGAGCAGCCCGCTGATCACACTGGCCACGGTCGCATCGTCTTCCACCAGCAGAATCCGCATCGGCGGCAGCTGCTGGCCGTCGCCGCCCCCTGCGAAGCCGGCCGGCGCGGCGACAATATGCAGCGGCAGTGGCAAGGTCAGGCTGAAACAGGTGCCCACCCCCAGTTGGCTCTCGATACCGACCTGACCCTGCATCGCCAGCGCAAGCTCCCGGCAAATTGCCAGCCCCAGCCCGCTGCCACCATATTGCGCGGCCGTCCGCGCGCCATCGGCCTGCTCGAAACGGCGGAACAGCCGCTGCTGTTGATCGCTGCTGATCCCCGGACCGGTATCGGAAACCTCGAAGTACACCCCGCGATCGGCAGACAAGGTCATCGCCTTCAGGCGTACCTCGCCGTGCGTGGTGAACTTGACCGCATTGCCCAGCAGGTTGAGCAGGATCTGTCGCACCCGCACCGCATCGCCGACGCTGCCCAGACCCTTAGGCAACTGGTTGTCGACCACGAAACGCAGTTGCTTCTGCTCGGCCAGCGCCGCCATCAGGGTGCACACGTCGTCGACCAGGTTGTTCACGTCGAACGGCTCGGCCTGCAGCTGCAACCGTCCCGATTCGATCCGTGCCAGATCCAGCGCATCGTTGACCAGGTGCAGCAGGTGTTCGCCGGCATGCCGGATCGATGCGGTCCAGCTGCGCTGCTGCGGATCCAGCGCCGAGCCCAGCAACAGCTCGCTCATGCCCAGCACACCGGTCATCGGCGTGCGTACTTCATGGCCCAGGTTGGCCAGGAAGCGGGTCTTGGCGGCCGAGGCCTGCTCGGCCAGTTCCTGCTTCTGCAACGCCAGCTGGTACGCATGTTTGCGCTGCAGGCGACGTCGATACAGCCACGCGAACAGACTCATCAGCAGCAACGCCAACGAGGTCAACACCAGCAGGCCCGACAAACTGCGCCACCACGGCGGCTGCACCCGAAATTCCAGCGACTGCACCCGCGACCACACCTGGTCGGCCGAGCGCGCCTGCACCTCCAGCCGGTAACTGCCCGGTGGCAGGCGCGAGAACACCCGCTCGCCAGCCGGGCCGACGTCCACCCAATCCGGGTCGTAACCGGCCAGTCGGTAGCGATAGCTGTTGGACGAGGAATCGGCGAAGGACAGCAACCGCGCGACGATGCGCAGGTCGCGATCGGCGTCGGCGATTTCCAGCGGGGTGAGATGGGTCAGGTCGGCCACGCGGTCGCCGCGCCGCACCTCCACCCGTTCGATCACCAGCGGCGCACGCCGGTTGGACGGCCGCACCTGGCGCGGATCGAACACCACCACGCCGGCCGGCGTACCGCCGACGATGCGGCCGCTGGCGGTACGGGTCAAGGTGCTGCGGCGGAACTCCTGGCTGGGCAGGCCATCGTGCACGCCATACAGACGCACGTTGCCCATCTGCGGATCGACCCGGATCAGGCCGCGCGCACTGGCCGCCCAGACCACGCCCTGCGCATCCACCACCAGCCCGGTCGCCGAGACGTCCGGATAGCCCGCACCGCCGCCGATGACCGCCTGCAGCAGCAGCCGGCCGTTCTGCCAGCGGTACTGGCTCAGCCGTCCTTCCTGGGACAGCCACACGCTGTCGTCGGCGGCGGTGGCCACCGCATGGATCGCGCCCGGTGGCGCGCCGGGGACCGGCTCGAACCGCGACCGCGCCGGCACCCAGTGCAGCAGCCCCTGGTTGGTCGCTGCCCACAGGTGGTCCTCGCTGCCGCACATCAGGTCGAGCGCGATCTGCCCCTCCGCCAGTCCCGCATGTCCGGCGGCAATGCGGTGCAGTACCCGACCTTCCAGATCGCGCTGTTGCAGTCCGGTCGACGCGGCGCTCCACAGCCGTCCGCCATCGCACAGCGCCAGCGATTCGATCTGCCCCTCCATCGCCGCATCCACCGCCGCGTCGTTGCCCCACCGCCGCAACGCTGCCTCCTTCGGGTCGTAGCGCAACAACGCATCGCGCGAACCGATCCAGACCCGCCCCAGCGCGTCTTCCTTCACCGATTGCAGCCATTGGTTGCCGTCCACCCAGGTACGGTGCTGCACCACGCGGCCGGTGACCGGGTCGAACTTGTCCAGCGCCCCGTGCGTGCCCACCGTCCATACCCCGCCATCGGCGGCGGCGGACATGCCCAGCACGTAGCCGTTGCGTAGCGAGGACGGATCATCTTCCAGCCGCGACAACACCGAGAACTGCCACCAGCGCGGCAACAGGTGCCACAGGCCGCTGTTGGTGCTGGCCAGCCAGATCCCGCCCTCACGGTCCTCGTAGGCACCGGTCCAGTTCGGTCGCACCTGGCCGCGCGCCACGGCGCTGTACAACGGCACCTGCTGAAACTGGTTGTCGTAGGCGCGGCCCAACCCGGAGCGGGTATCGAGCCAGTAGCCGCCCTGTTCGTCGCGCAGCATCATGCCCAGGATCTGGTCACGCGCATCGACCTTCCACGGCGCCGGCTCGATGCGTCCATCCGGACGCCGCACCACCACCCCGGCATTGGTGGCCACCCACAGGCTGCCGTCGAGCTCGGCGGTAAGGCCGTTGATCAGCTGTTCGTGCAGATAGCGGCTGGACACCCGCTCGAAATCATGCCCGGTCCAGCGCGCCAACCCGGCCTTGGTCCCCACCCAGAGGCTGCCGTCGCGGGTAGTCGCCAATTGCGTAACCGAGGCGGACGGCAGGCTGCGTGGATTGCCATGCTCGGGCATGAAACGGGTGACCTTGCCATTGCGGTCGAGCCGGTGCAGGCCGCCTTCATAGGTGCCGAACCAGACCGTGCCATCGGCGGTGGAGGTAATGCTCCAGATCGTGTTGCTGCCGATCACCGGGTGGCTGGCGCGGTCGAAGAAACGCAGCTCGCGCCGATCGGCCGACATCATCGCCAGTCCGGCGTTTTCGGTGCCGATCCACAGCTGGTTGCGCGCATCCACGTGCACGCTCCACACATGGTTGTCGCGCAGCCCATCCTCGGCACGCCACACCCGGTAGTTGCGCCCGTCGTAACGGGCCAGGCCGTCGTTGGTGGCGATCCACAGGTACCCGTAGCCGTCTTCGGCCATGCGATTGACCGTGTTGGACGGCAATCCGTCGAACACGGTGAGCTGGCGGGGTGTCGGCGGCACGGGCTGCGCGTGGCCGAGCAGCGGCCAGAGCCATGCGATCCCGATCAGGAGCAGCCAACGCAAAGGCACCACCAGTGGATCTCCCGACTCTGTCCGTGGATGCTCGCCAGGGTTGCGACCGCACCGCAGCGCGGTGGGTCGAGCCTGGGGCCAGGTCCGCATGGTAAACGGTTCGCTGCGTGGCGACGATCCACTCAGCCCGGAAGCAGCATACGCACCGCCGCGTACAGTTGATCGCCATCGACCGGCTTGTGCAGCACACCCGCCGCCCCGGCGACGGCCGCGCGTTCGGCCAACCCCGGTTCGCGCCGCGCGGTCAGGATCAACACCGGTACCTGGCAGCCCTGCGTGCGCAGCATGTCCAGCAGCTGCCAGCCATCCACGCCCGGCAGATCCAGGTCCAGCAGCATCACATCGACGCGCGCCGCTGCCACCTCGGCCATCGCCGCCAGTGCATGCCCCGCGGTCACCACGTGCGCACCGCGCGCGCCCAACACCCCGGCGTGGACCTGGGCAAGCAGCGGATCATCTTCGACCAGCAACACCCGCCATGGCGCGCCCGGCTCGCCGGCCGCGACCCCACGGCCGGGGGCTGGCTCATCGTCGCCGTCCGTGCCGGGCGCCAGCGGCAGCCGGAGTACCAGCCACCACCCCGTCCCGGAACGCAATACCACCCGCAGTTGCCCGTCCAGGGCTCGCGCGCAGGTCTGCGCGCGCTCCAGCGCCGCCCGCATCACCGTCTCGGCCGGCATCGGCAGGCCTGCCATCGGCGCGGCCTGCAGATCCAGCAGCATCCCGCCACGACCGGGCAGCCAACCGACCTGGACCGCGATCCGGCAGGCCGACAGCGCGTCGAGTAGACCCTCGATCATCACCTCCAGCAGCTGCCGCAGACGCTGTGGATCCCCGCCCACCCGCACGGGCCCGGGCAGATGCACGCATGCCGCAAAAATGCTGCCCTGCGCGCACAGCACCAGCTGCGTATGCTGTCGCCAGCGCTGCAACACGCTGAGCAGATCAAAACGGGACCATTGCAATGGCACCCGTCCGGCGTCCATGCGCGCATCGTCCAGTGCGTCGTCGAGGATGGCCAGCAGCTGCCGTCCACCGCGCTGGATGCGCGCGACACGCCGGCGCTCCCGCGGTGCCAGCGTCGAGGCAAGCAGCAGCTCGCTCATTCCGAGCACGCCGGTGAGAGGGGTGCGTATCTCATGCCCGAAGGTGGCCAGGAAGCCAGCCTTGGCATCGGCGGACTGCTGTGCCCAGCCCCGTCGCCGCGCCACGGCGCGTCGGGCGCGCATCCGCGCCACGCTGCGCCACAGTCCCCAGCCCATCACCACGCACAGCGCCAGCAGCGCGGTCAGGCGCGCAGCCCGCACGCCGGGATGCTGCCAGTCGCTGCGCTGCACGTGCAGCACCAGCTCCTGCAGGGTCGACCAGCGTCCATCGCCGCCGCGCTCCTGGTACTGCAGTACATGCTGGCCCGGCGCCAGCTGCGGAAAACCGATCGTGCCGCGACTGCGGGTCCGGCTCCAGCCCTGCCCACTGTCACGCAGCCGGAACCGGTACTGCTGCCGTGGATCGAGCTGCGCCGACAGCACCCGCGCGGTGATCTGGATATCGCGATCGTGCGCATGCAACTGCAGCGGCCCCAGCGGGGGCACGGTCAGCAGATGCTCGCCGCGACGCAGCTGCACGCGTTCGATGACCAGGGCCGGCGAGGTCATTGGCCGTGCCAGCTGGGCCGTATCGAACGCCACCGCAGCGCCCTCCTCGCCAACGGCCAGCATCGTGCCCGCGTCCGCCTGCAGGCGCGCGTGCATCACCGCTTCGGGAACGCCGTCGTCCCGTCCATACAGGCGCACCTCGCGGCGTGCCGGGGCCACCCGCAGCAGTCCGGTACCAGCGGTGGCCCACAGCACGTCGCTGCCGTCGGTGGCCATGGCCTGCAGCTGCAGCGGCGGCAGGCCGTCACGCTCGTCCAGACGAAGACGCTGCTGCAGCGCGCCGCGCTGCCACCGGTAGCGGTAGATGACCCCGGCAGCGGCGATCCACAGGCCACCGGCAGGATCGACATGCAGCGCCGTGATGTCTGACGGCGCGCCTGGGACGGTCACCAAGCGCGTCCCATTCCAACGCTTCAGACCAGCCGCCCCGCCCAGCCACACGCCGCCGTCCTGCGCGCAGTGCAGCGACAAAGGCCCCTGCACCGGCACGCCACGGGTATCGACAAGCGGCCAGCGTGCGACCGGTCGTCGATCGGCACCACGCCGTTCGAGCGCGCCATCGCGGATCCGCCAGTAGCGATCCTCGGCGCAGCTCAACTCCGCGCTGGACCTGTGCACCGCGGGGATGAAACCCTCCAGGCCACGTTGTCGCTGCGGCGCCGGTTGTGCACGGAACTGCCGCCAGAGCGGCGGCAGACGCCACACCCCCAGATGCGTCCCGAGCAGCCACGCACCGCCCTGGCGATCCTCGAAGGCCCGCCGCAGGCGTGGCATCGTGCCGTCGCCGGCCGACGCCAACCCGACCGGCGCCGCCGCGCCAGCCCCTGACGGCTGCCGCCATACCCGTTGCCCGTCAGCCCACCACTGCGCATCCTCGCGGCCGATGCCAAGCAGGCGCGCATGCCGATGCAGGGCTACCGCCTGCACGCGCGTGCCACCCTGCACGCGCCAGCGCCCGACGGCGCTGCTGATCCACGGCACACCACCGGCATCGACACCCATGCCGGTGATCGGCGCGGTGGCGAGGGCGGCAACGGCGGGCCGATGGAAGCGACCGTCGTCCCAGCGCGCGAGCCCCTGCGTGGTCCCCACCCAGAGACCACCGTCGGTATCGTGGACGAGATGTTCCACATCGCCGGGCGGGACGCCGTCGCCGCGCAGCGTGGGCAGGTACTGACGCAGGCGCTGCTGCGGGTCGAGCCGGAACAGTCCCGCGCCGCGCGCGCCGAACCAGACGCCGCCCTGTGTATCGGCGAGCAGCACGCTGATCGCCGCACCGGCCAGGGCGGGATGGCGGCTGCCGCCGAACGCATCGATGCGGGTGCGGTCCGCGGACAGCCGCATCACCACGCCCCGGCCGGTCCCCATCCACAGCCGGTCATGCTCGTCCAGCGCCAGCGCCAGCAACTGGTTGTCGACCAAACCCTGTTCGCGTCGCCAGATCCGGAAGTGACGCCCGTCGAAGCGCGCCAGGCCATCGTCGGTGGCAAACCACAGATAACCGTGCCGATCCTCCACCACCTGATGCACGGCATTGGAAGGCAGCCCATCCACCGTGGTGAACCGGAACGCTTCGGGCAACTGCGCCCGCGCACTGCCCCCGGTGCAGACCAGGAGCAACAACGCGGCCAGCATCCGGCGCAGGAGCGTCATCGTGGGTCCGTGCAGGCGCGCAGCGCCACCGCCAACGCGTCGCCGCTCAACGGCAACCGCAGGAAGCCACTGAACCCGGCCGCCAGCGCGTCGCGCTCGGCCGCTGCATCGGCACGCGGGGTCACTGCAACGCGCGGTACGCCGGGCCAACAGCGTGCCAGCAACGCAGCGACCCGCTCGCCACTGATGCGCATATCCGGATCGGCAACCACCAGGTCGCAGGCAACGGCCGGCCACGCTGCAACGTCCTCCGCCACCTGGGGCAGGCAGACCACGTGCTGTCCCTGCGCCCGCAACAGGGCCGCGACCACCGCCGTGGTATCCGCATGCGGCAGCAACAGCACCACGCGTCGCGCCGGTGCGCCCCTCCCGTCGGGTGCACCCGCCGGCGTCGCCAGTGCCGGCGGCCCGGCGACATCCGGCAGCGGCAACCGCACCTCGAAACGGCTGCCCTGGCCCGGCCGAGTGTGGACCTGGATGTCCCCGCCCATCGCCTGGGCCAGCTCGCGACTGATCGCCAGCCCCAGTCCGCTGCCGCCATGGCGTGCGAGCGTGACCGCACCGTCGGCCTGTTCGAAACGCTGGAACAGGCGCCGCACCTGCTCGGCGCTCATGCCCGGGCCGGTATCGGTCACCACCAACACAAGACCACGGCCGCCCGCGCCGCACCTGGCGGATACCTGGACACTGCCCTGCGCGGTGAACTTCACCGCGTTGCCGATCAGGTTCAACAGGATCTGGCGCAGTCGCCGCACATCGCCCAGCAGCCATCGCTGCGGTTCGATGCTGCTGTCCCAGGCCAGGCGCAGCTGCTTGGCCGCAGCCACCGGCAGCAACAGGGCGTGCAGTTCATGCAGCAGTGCCGCCGGGGCGAACGCGCCGGGCTGCAGATGCAGGCGTCCGGCTTCGATGCTGGCCAGGTCCAGCGCATCATCCACCAGTTGCACCAGGTGCCGGCCGGCGCGATGCAGGCTGTCGGCCTGTGCCCGCTGCCGCACGCTCAGCGGTGCCTGCAGCAGCAGTTCGCTCCAGCCGCAGACCACCGTCATCGGCACCCGGATGCGGTGTCCCAGCCGCCCCAGGAAACGGGTGCGTTCGGCCGAGACCCGTTCCGCGCGGCGGTGCTGCAGACGCGCCGCAAGCAGGCGCCGCCGCCACCGCGCCAAGCGGGTGCCGGTACGGCTCGCCGTCAGCAGCGCGAGTGCGGCCGCCAGCGTCAGGCCGATCCTGCCGGGCAGGGTCTGCCACCATGCCGGCGCCACCTGCAGCGCAACGTCCCGCGGCGCCGACCATGGCCCATCGCCATGCCGCGCCTGCACCGCCACCACATGCTCGCCGACAGGCAGGCGCGCGAAGATGCGTTGCGCTACCGGGCCGGTGTCCACCCAGTCCGGATCATGTCCGGCCAGACGGAAGCGATGCTGAATGCGATCCGGATCGCCTGGGCCCAACAGGTTGACCGCAATCTGGATGTTGCGATCGGTACTGGACAGCGACGTCGGTGCCACTCCCGACCGCAGGTTAAGCGCCGTACCGCGCCGCTGCAGTCGGACCGCATTGATCACCAGCGTCGGTACCGGTTGCGGTTGACGCACGCTGCCCGGCTCCAACAGCAACAGCCCGCCTTCGCGCACCGCCGCGGCCAGCGCGCCGGTCGCCACCCGCACCAGGCGCTGGCCAAGAATCTCCTGCACCGGCAGGCCATCGGCGCTGCCCAGTACGCACACCTGACCGTCGCCCGGGTCGAGTCGGATCAGGCCACGCGCCGCGCCGGCCCACACGGTGCCGTGCGCATCCACCGCCAGCGCGTCGGCGCGCAGCAGCGGATAGCCGGACGCCGCATCGAAGCGGCGCACTCGCCGCAGCCGTTGACCCTCCCAGCGGTGCTGCTCCAACGCATCCTGGCGGCTGAGCCAGAGGCTGCCATCGTCGCCCTCGGCAACGGCCGCCAACGGCGTGCCCTGCACTTCGGCGGCCACAAAGCGCCGGCGTGTCGCATCCCAGTACTTGAGCCCCTCGCGGTCGGTCGCCCACAGCATCCCGGTGCGGTCGCACAGCAGTTGGCGCGCCGCCCGGCCACGCGCAAGACCCAGCGCCTGCGGTGCATCGGCATGCAGGCGCACGCCGCCGGCCGACCACTGCTGGATCTGTTGCGCGTGGGCCAACCAGACGCTGCYATCCGGACACGCCTGCAGGTGCATTGGCCCGTCGCCGGAGGGCAGCGCCAGCGGCCAGCGCCGGACCTCGCCGCGGGCCGGGTCGTAGCGCAGCATCTGCCCGGCGCTGGCGATCCACAGACGTTGCCGTGGGTCTTCGGCCATGCCCACGGCCACCGCACTGAAGCCTTCGTGCGGATACGTCAGGTGATCGCTGCTGGCACCGGTGCGCAGGTCCAGCCGCTGCAGACGTCCCTGGCTGCCGGCCACCCACAAGCGCCCGTCGCGGGAAGCGGTCAGCGCGAGCGCGTAATGACTGCGGATACCCGGCAGGCCGTTGGCCGCGGCCGGCAATGCGGTGAACGCGCGCCAGCGCGCCGGCAACCGCCACAGCCCGTGCGCACGGCTGAGCAACCAGATGTCGCCGCGCTGGTCCTGGAGGGCCTGGCGCATCTCCACGCTGCGGGCACGTGGGCCATGCACGGGGCGCAATGCCACCGGCTGCGCGCGTGGCCCGCGATGGAGCATCAGGCCGGCGGCCTGCTGTTGCCACAGCACACCGTCGGCGCTGCGCAGCAGCGGTCGACCCGGCGCGACCGGCTGCAACGCGCCGCCAGCGGCAGCAACGGTCCAGGCCGTGTCCGTGCTGCCCACGTGCATACCGCCGTGCGGGTCGGGCCAGAGCATGTGCACGGCCACGGTCTGCACGCCGACGCGCTGGGCGCGCCCGTCGCGGATGCGACGCAGCCCTTGCGAAGTGCCCACCCACAGCATCCCGTCGCGATCCCGGGCCAATGCGGTGACCGCATCGGCCGCGGTGTCCACACGCTGCCAACGCGGGTTGTCGCTGGCGTGACGGTACAGGTGGCGGTCCGCCCCGATCACCCACACCGCGCCATCGCCGCTGCTGGCAATGGCGTGGATGGTGCCGCTGCGTACCGCCAGCGGCGCCTGTTCGTCGGGACGTTCGAAGCCGCTGCGATCGGCAGGCATCATCACCACTCCCTGCGACGCGGTGCCCAGCCACAGCCGATCGTGGGAGTCGATGTGCAGTGCGTGCAACACGGCATCGACCAGCCCGTCCTCGCGCCGCCAAACCCGTGCGCGCCGCCCATCAAAGCGCATCAGGCCGTCGCTTCCGGCCAGCCACAGATAGCCGGTCGCGTCCTCGGCCATGGCCTGCATGCCGGCGTTCGGCAGGCCCTCGCGAAGCCCCAACTGGTGCGGCCACGGCAGGTCGAGCACGGTGGCGGCCGTGGCGCACGGCCACACCGCGAGCAACGCAGCCAGCCAGAACCCGCACTTCCAACGCCGTGCCACACCGCAGGCCACCGGTTACGTCAACCACGTCACAGTCATCGCACTGACAATAGAGTGATCGAACTGCCAGTGCGGGTTCCTGCCATGCGCTGGATCACATCTTGCTGAGTTGAAGTTCGCATCGATCGCCACTGATCGAAACACCCCGCCTATCTCAGCATGCAGCAGGATGCCCTCAGCCGTCCGGCTGTCGCCCCGCACGCGCCGTTGCGATCGCATCGACCAGCAGGTCGCCGGTGACCGGCTTGCGCAGGAAACCATCGAACCCGCTTTCCAGCACCTGCTGTTCGGCGTACGCATCCGAGCGCGCGGTAACCGCGATCAGCGGCAGCTCGTAACCCAGCGCGCGCAGTTGTCCGGCAATGGCGATGCCATCCAGCGCCGGCAGGTCGAGGTCGAGCAGGCCCACATCGAACGGCCCGGCCGACACCTCGGCCAACGCAGCCAATCCGTGCAGCACGTGCACCACCTCATGACCGCGCGTGCGCAACAGCCCGGCAATCACGTCGGCCACGGTCGGGTCGTCTTCCACCAGCAGGATCCGCAACGGTGGCAACTGGATCCGCGCGGCGTCTTGCGCGTGGCTGGGTGCGCCGCCGCGCCGCAGCGTCCACGGCAGCGGCAAGACCACGCTGAAACGCGCGCCCTGGCCGGGCCGGCTGTCGATGTCGATCCGTCCGGCCATCGCCACCGCCAGTTCCTGGCAGATCGCCAGACCCAGCCCGCTGCCGCCGTACCGCGATGCCGTACGCGGACCATCGGCCTGTTCAAAACGGTGGAACAGGCGCTGCTGCTGGTCGGCGCTGATCCCTGGACCGGTATCGGTGACCTCGAAGGCCACGCCCAGGCCATCGTCGAGCAGCTCCACGCCCAACCCGACATGGCCGCGCTCGGTGAACTTGATGGCATTGCCGAGCAGGTTCATCAGGATCTGGCGCACGCGCATTTCATCGCCACTGACCTGCACCGGGCCGGGCAGGTTGAAGCTGCGTTCGAAGGCCAGGCCACGGTGGTGTGCCATCGGCTCCATCAGTGCCTGCACCTGGGCCAGCATCGACATCAGATCGAACGGACGGATATCCAGTTCGAGCCGGCCCGCTTCGATCCGCGCCAGGTCCAGCGCATCGTTGACCAGCCGCAGCAGATGGGTGCCGGCATGCTGGATCGACGCGGCATAGCCCCGCTGCAGGTCATCCAGCGGCGTGGCCAGCAACAGCTCGCTCATGCCCAGCACGCCGGTCATCGGGGTACGCACCTCGTGCCCGAGCGTGGCCAGGAACCGGCTCTTGGCCTGGGAGGCGTGTTCGGCGATCTGCTGTTTGTGCACGGTCAGCTGCCATTGCTGGCGCCGGCGCAGCCGCACCCGCGCCACGTACACCACCACCGCCACCAGCAGCAGCCACAACACCAGGTACGCCAGGATCGCCCCGTTGCTGCGCCACCACGGCGGCAGCACCTCCACGCTGAGCGTGCGCGACGGCGTCCATTGCCCATGCGAGGTGGCCGCCTGCACATCGATGGCGTACTGCCCCGAGGGCAGGCGCGACAACAGGCGTTCGCCGTCGGAGGCCTGCATCACCCAGTTCTGGTCGTACCCGGAGACCCGGTAGCGATAGCGGTTGCCCTGCGGATTGGCGAAGGACAGCAGGCGGGCGGTGACGATCAGGTCGCGGTCTTCGGGACCGAGCACGATCGGCGCGTCCGGCGGCAGCGATTGCTGGCCCTCGGCGTCGTCGCGGCGCACCTGCAGGTTGTCGATCACCAGCTGCGACGGCGGCAGCGGCAGGTCGGCCGCATCCGGGTCGAACCCGACCAGCCCGGTAGCCGTGACCGCCAGCAGGTGGCCATTGGCGGCACGCACCGGCGGCCGGCCACTGAACTCCACATCCGGCAGGCCGTCGCGTTCGCCGTACAGCCGTAGCTGGCGCTGCTTGCCCTGCCAGCTGAGCAGGCCGCGCGGGGTGGTCGCCCACACCCGTCCCTGCCGGCCGATCACCAGCCCGCCCATCGATACCGGCGGCACGCCCTCGGCGCTACCAACGCGCTCGCGCAGGGTCATGCTCAGGCCATCCCAGCGGTAGCGCTCCAGTGCGCCACTGCGCGCCAGCCACAGCTCATCCGCACCGATCCAGGCCATGTCGAAGATGTTGCCCGGTGCAATCCCCGGCACGTGCTCGAATCGGCCCTCGTTCCAGCGCATCAGGCCCGCCTCGCCCATCACCCACAGTTGCCCGCGTGCATCGAACAGCATCTGCTCGATCGAGGTGTCGGTCAGCCCTCGGTCGGCGTCGATGCGGATCGTGTCGAGCAGCGTGCCCTCGGCATCGCGGCGCTGGATGCCGTAGTTCATGATCGACAGCCATATCTCACCGTTGGGCGCTTGGCGGATCAGATCGATGCGCTGGCGTACATCCGCACCACCGCCGATCTTCCATTCGCGCACCTGCCCGGTACGCGGCTGGAACAGGTTCAGGCGCCCGGCGCGACCGATCCACAGCGCGCCATCGGCACGCGGCAACACCGACCAGTTCGCCCCCACCCCGAGGACATTTTCATCGGCGATCTGGCGCAGCGTGCCGCGCTCGTCCAACCGGTAGATGCCGTGGGCGCCGGACACGTAGAAGTCGTTGCCCGCCGCCGCCACGCCGAGCAGATACACACTGTCCAGCGGCTTGCCGTCCAGCTGGTACCAGGTGGAGAAGCGCCGCCAGTCCGGCGGCAGGTAGGCCAGGCCCTGGGTGAGCATGGCCACCCACAGCCCGCCCTCGTGGTCCTGCAACATGTCCAGCACGCCGCTGCGCGCGGTCAGGAAGCCACTGCCGCCATCCCCGGCCAGCAGTCGCACGTCGCCCTGGTCGCCCCGGTAAAGGCCATCGGCGGTACCAAGCCAATAGCCGCCGTTGCGGTCGTGTACGACCGTGGCCGCGCGGACGTCGGCGCTCAGTGTCCACGGTGCCCTGCGTGCACTGCCATCGGCATCGATGCGGAACAGCCCGCCCTCGGTGCCGGCCCAGATCGTGCCGTCCGGCTCCCGGGTCAGGCGGAAGACGCTTTTGCCACCCAGCACCTCGGTGGCGATGCGGGTGAACCGCTGTCCATCCCAGCGCGCCACGCCACTGCCGGTGCCGACCCAGACCCGCCCCTGCGGATCGGCCAACAGGCTGTAGATGGTGTCGTCGGGAAGACGGGCCGGGTCGGCAGGATCGGCCCGGTAGCGCACCAAGGTGCCGTTTTCCTCGCGGCGGCAGATGCCGTGGCGGTTGGTGCCGATCCACAGCGACTTGCCCGCATAGGCCAGCGACCACACCTGCCCCTCGCAGCCCGCCTCGAGGTCGGGGAAGCGCTGAAAGCGCTCGCGACCGGGCGGCAACATGGACAGACCAACACCACTGATGCCCACCCATACACGGTCGAGCGGGTCCACCAGCAGCGTTTCGATCTCGTTGCCGGGGAGCGAGCCGGGGTCGGCCGGATCGTTGCGCCACACGCGCAGCCCGACGCCATCCACCCGTGCCAGGCCATCATTGGTGGCCGCCCAGACGTAACCTTGGCGATCCTGCGCCAGCGCCAGCACCATCCGCGATGGCATGCCTTCGGCGGCACCCAGCCGGCGCATGCGTGGCGTCTCTACCGAGGCTCCTGCCGATGTCACTGCGGCCCACGAGGCTGCCGGCAGCGTGCATAACGCCAGTACCAGCAACACGATGCCCGCGTACCCGCCACGCGTTCCCATCGCCATCCAGATCTCCTTGTAGCCGCAGATTGTCCCACAGCGCCTGCGGTGGCGCCCGGGCGGCGCTGCCGCACCACCTGCGCGTATCGCTGGAACAGCCTGTTGCCGCGCGGTGCGGGCCCGGCCCGCGCCACGATCTGTTGCAGCCATGGCACTGCTGGCACCGACGGGGCTATGCGTATGATCGACGCTGTCCTCCATGGAGCCCGGCCATGACCCTGCGCCTGACCCTTGCCCTGCTGCTGTGCACCGCTCCACTGGCGGCCCGGGCCGCCGCCGATACCTACCGGCTCGACCCGGTGCACACCCGCGTGCTGTTCGCGGTGGAGCACGCCGGCTTCTCGCATGCGCTGGGCACGGTGTCCGGCAGCGAAGGCGTGCTGGAATTCGATCCGCAGGACTGGCCCGCGGCCAGGCTGAGCGTCACGGTGCCAATCCAGCGCCTGGACCTGGGCGATGACAAGTGGAACAAGGCCACCGCCGCGCGCAACCTGCTCGACACCGGGCGCTTCCCGCAGGCGCGCTTTGTCTCGACCCGGGTTGAACCGATCGATGCTACCCATGCCAACGTCATCGGCGACCTGACCCTGCATGGGGTGACCCGCGAGGTGACCCTGGCAGTCACCCTCAATGCACTCAAACGCCACCCGCTGCCGCCATTCCGCCGTACCGCCGGTTTCTCGGCCACCGCTACGCTCAGCCGCAGCGCGTTCGGCGTTGCCGGCTGGCCGTCGATGATCGGCGACGAGGTGCAGCTGCGGATCGAAGCGGAAGCCGTTCGCGACAGCAGCGCCACCGATCCGCAGCCCGCACCGGCCACCCCCGTATCCCCACAGCCGGTCGAGGAGACCACGCCATGACCGCCAAGAACACCGCCACCCGCTGGGGCGGCGTCAGCCAGACCCTGCACTGGTTGATCGCCCTGCTGATCCTTGCCCTGGGCATCGTCGGGCTGACCATGGGCGAATTCCCCAAGACCCCGAAGTACTTCTGGATCTACACGATGCACAAGTCGATCGGGATCACCGTGCTGGCCCTGGTGGTCGCGCGGCTGGGCTGGCGCCTGTACGCCGGCGCGCCCGATCCGGTGGCGGGCACGCCGACCTGGCAGGAACGCATTGCCTCGGCCACGCACACGCTGCTGTATGTGCTGATGTTCGCCATCCCGCTGTCGGGCTGGCTGTACGACTCGGCCAGCGGGCTGCGTCCATTCCGCTGGTTCGGGCTGGTCGAGGTACCCAAGCTGAGCGGGCCGGACGAGCGCGTCACGCAGGTCTCCCACGCCATCCACGAGTGGGGTTTCTGGCTGCTGATCGCGGTGGTGCTGGCCCACGCCGGCGCCGCGCTTTACCACCATTTTTACCAACGCGATGCCACCCTTGCGCGCATGCTCCCGCAGCGCTGGCTTGCCTCCCCCCAGAAGGATTGACCATGAACATCAAGCTCAACTCCCCCGCCGCGGTCGCCGCCGCCCTCGCCGGCCTGCTCGCCACCGCACCGGTGCTGGCCGCCGACTACGTGCAGGCCCCCGGCTCGGTGCTCGCGTTTGCGACCAAGTACGACGGTGAGGTCTTTACCGGCACCTTCCCGGGCTTCGACACCACGCTCAGCTTCGACCCCGCCAAGCTGGACGGTTCCAGGCTGGAAGTGACCATTCCGCTGGCCGGCGCCAAGAGCGGCAACAGCGACCGGGATTCGACCCTGCAGGGCGCGGACTTCTTCAACGTCGGCAAGTTCGCCCAGGCCAAATACAGCGCCAGCAAATTCCGTTCACTGGGCAACAACCAGTACGCCGCCGACGGCACCCTGGAACTGCGCGGGGTCAGCAAGCCGGTCACCCTGACCTTTACCTGGACCCCGGGCGCGCAGCCGGTGCTCAGCGGCAAGGCCACGGTCAAGCGCCTGGACTTCGGCGTGGGCGGCGGCGACTGGGCCGACACCAAGACCATCCCGAACGAAACCGCGATCAGCACCAAGGTCGTCCTGAAGGCAAAGTGATGCTG
>NZ_JBFULC010000074.1:0-18037 GCF_056400525.1 Stenotrophomonas sp. P5_A9 | reverse complement strand
GGCCGGTGCCGCTGGTGGCCGGCAAGGAGGGCCTGCGCGCGCGCGTGACGATTCCGCAGGACATCGGCCGGGTGCAGGGCTTGTGGGAACTGCAGGCCTTCGTCAGCGCCAACGGGGTGCAACGCGATGCCAAGGTCGCCTTCGCCGTGGCCCAGCCGACCGCGCGCTTCAGTGGTCAGGTCGCAGTGGACAGTGCCCGTCGTGCGGTGACGCTGCCGCTGCAGATCGGTGCACCGGGGCGGTACGAGGCACGCGGCACGCTCTATGCCACCGGGCCGGATGGCCAGTTGCATCCGGTCGCGCAGGCGCACAGTGCGGCGTGGTTCGACAAGGCCGGCAATGCCGAGCTGCAGTTGCCGTTCGCCAGCGTCGCACTGCCACGCGGGTATGCGGCACCGTTCGAACTGCGTGACCTGCAGTTGCAGGACCAGGGGCGGATGGCGCCGATCGAATCGCGCGCGGTGGCGGTGAAGTTCTAGGGAAGGCGGGAAACGGAGGCGATTGCCTCCGTTTCCCCTGGCAGAGCCACGCCATGCGTGGCTGCCTTGCGTCCAGCGCCCGTGCACCTGCCAGCCACGCATGGCGCGGCTCTATCGTTCGGGGTCCGTGCACCTTGCCAGCCACGCATGACTACGGGCGTTTATCCGGCAAAGGCGCTCAGCCTCCCCTCGTGTTCGATCACCTGGATTGGTCCGCCGAACACCTCCGATAGCGGCGCGTCGCGCAGCAGGTCGTGCCGGCTGCCGTCGGCGAGGATCCTGCCGCCGCGCAACAGCACCACGCGCTCGATCTCGGGGATGATCTCTTCGATGTGATGGGTCACCAGCACCAGGGTGATGCCTTCGGCGGCCAGCCTGCGCAGGGTGGCGATCAGGTGCTGGCGGGCGATCAGGTCCAGCCCGGTCGACGGCTCGTCCAGCAGCAGCGCCTGCGGCCGGTTGACCAGCGCACGGGCAATCAGCACGCGCCGGGTTTCACCGGCCGACAGTTCGGCATAGCCGCGCTGCAGCAGCGGCAGCGCGCCGGTCAGCGTCAGGGTTTCACGCACCCGCTCGCGCATGGCGTCGGTGACTTCCCGGAAGGCGGGCACCACGAAACTGGCGAAGAACCCCGACAGCACCGCGTCTTCCACGGTCAGTCCGGGCATGTCGGCCAGGTTGCTGCTGAGGTCGCCAGTGACGATGCCCAGCTGCGAGCGCAGGCGGTCCACCTGCCAGCGGTTCTGCCCGAGCACGCGCACCGCCACGCTGCCGTCGGCATGCGCCAGCGGGTACAGCTCGCGGGTGATCAGCTTGATGAAGGACGACTTGCCACAGCCGTTGGGGCCCAGCAGCGCGGTGTGCTGGCCCTGGGCGATGCGCAGGCTGAGGTCGTGCAGGACCCGGACCTGGCCACGGATCACACAGGCGCGGTCCAGCTCGATCAGGGGGGCGTTGGCGGCGACGGGCGCCGTGGAGGCTGCGACTGTCATGAATGCGGGGGCATGCTCACGAAGAGGGGAAACAACTGAATGACTGCGCAAAAATCGCATCAGATGGATGAAGTTTGCAACGTCAGGCCCCATCATGTTCGAAGGTGTACCCGTTTCCTTGCTGGCCGCCCGCGGCCCGGAGTCCTGCGATGCTCGATACGCTCCTCAACTTCCTGACCGGCGGTATCGTCGGCCTCGGCTGGTGGGGGATGGCGCTGGTGCTGCTGGTGTTCACCCAGCTGACCATCTTCGCCGTCACCCTGTACCTGCATCGCAGCCAGGCGCACCGTGGCGTGGATTTCCACCCGCTCATCGCCCACTTCTTCCGCTTCTGGACCTGGCTCACCACCTCCATGATCACCAAGGAGTGGGTGGCGATCCATCGCAAGCACCACGCCAAGGTGGAAACCGACGAAGACCCGCACAGCCCGGTCACCAAGGGCATCGGCATGGTGTTCTGGCGCGGCGTGGAGCTGTACCGCGAAGCTCGCGCGATGCGTGCGGACATCGAGCAGTACGGCCGTGGCGCCCCGGACGACTGGATCGAGCGTCACCTGTACACCCCGCACGCCAACCTCGGCCCGGTCGCGTTGCTGGCCATCAACAGCCTGTTGTTCGGCCTGCCCGGCGTGGCCCTGTGGGCGATCCAGATGGCGTGGATCCCGTTCTGGGCCGCCGGCGTGGTCAACGGCCTCGGCCACTGGTGGGGCTACCGCAACTTCGAATCGGCCGATACCTCGACCAACCTGACCCCGTGGGCGTTCTGGATCGGCGGCGAAGAGCTGCACAACAACCACCATGCCTTCCCGAGCTCGGCGCGTTTCTCCATGCGCCGCTGGGAGTTCGACATCGGCTGGGCGGCCATCCGCGGCCTGCAGGCGCTGCGCCTGGCCAAGGTGCTGCGCGTGGCACCGTCCATGGACGTGCGCCCGAACATCACCGTGCCCGACGCTGAAACCCTCAAGGCCCTGTTGTCGCACCGCTTCCAGGCGATGACCGACTACCAGCGCAACGTGTTCGTCCCGGCCCTGCGCGAAGAGGCGTCGATGGCCGGCGCCAAGCTGCGCAAGCTGCTGCCGCGCCGCATGCGCCGTGGCCTGGTCAACGATGGCCGCTGGCTCAAGCCCGATTGCCGCGCCCAGCTCAGCACCTGGGTGGAACAGCGCCCGCGCATCCGCGTGCTGGTCGAGCACCGCGCGCGCCTGGCGGCCCTGCTGGAAGCGCGCGGCAACGACGCCGCCGAACGCCTCAAGCTGCTGCAGGCCTGGTGCCACGAAGCCGAGGCAAGCGGCATCGCCGCGCTGCAGGCCTATGCCGCACGCCTGAAGGGCTATGCACTGACGGCGCACTGACCGGTGCGCCGGTCTGCACCCGATGCCTGTGAAAAACGCCGCCGCGTGCGGCGTTTTTCCTGCCTCGCCCTGCTGCTCGCCGCCACCGGTGTGCAGGCGCAGGTCGCCGATACCGGCAGCTACCTGCAGCGCATGGATACCGACGGTGATGGCCGCGTCAGCGTCGAGGAATACGTGCAGTGGATGATGTATGCCTTCCAGCGCATGGACCGCAACGGCGATGGCGTGCTCAGCGCCGATGAACTGCCCGGCGGCAAGGGTCCCTCGATCACCCGCGAACAGCAGCGGCAGACCCTGATCCAGCGGTTCCATAAGCAGGATGCCAATGGCGACGGGTATCTGAGTGCCAAGGAACTGGCCGCGCCGCCGCGTTGATTGCCGCGCGCCCAGTCTGTCGCCGGCTCGCTAGAATCTCCCCATGCCCGAACTCCCCGAAGTAGAAACCACCCGCCGAGGTCTGGCCCCGCACCTGGAAGGCCGCCGCGTGCACGGCGTGATCCTGCGCCGCCCCGACCTGCGCTGGCCGATTCCCGATGAGATCGGCGCCCTGCTCCCCGGCCAGGCGATCGAAGGCGTGCGCCGCCGCGCCAAGTACCTGCTGCTCGATACCGCCATCGGCAGCGCCCTGCTGCACCTGGGCATGTCCGGTAGCCTGCGCGTGCTGCCCGGTGATACCCCCGTGCGTGCGCACGACCACGTCGACATCAGCCTGGACAACGGCCGCCTGCTGCGCTTCAACGACCCGCGCCGGTTCGGCAGCCTGTTGTGGCAACCGGCCGGGGAAACCCACGCACTGCTGGCCGGGCTGGGCCCGGAGCCGCTGGAGGAGGCCTTCAACGGCGATTACCTCTTCCAGCGCAGTCGGGGCCGCAAGGCGCCGGTGAAGACCTTCCTGATGGACCAGGGCATCGTGGTCGGGGTGGGCAACATCTACGCTGCCGAAAGCCTGTTCATGGCCGGAATCAACCCGCTGCGCGAGGCCGGGAAGATCTCCCGCGAGCGCTACCAGCGCCTGGCCGATGCAGTGAAGCAGATCCTGGCCTACGCCATCACCCGCGGCGGTACCACCCTGCGCGACTTCATCAATCCGGACGGGGCGCCGGGTTACTTCGAGCAGGAGCTGCTGGTCTACGGCCGTGAAGGCGAGCCCTGCCGCCAGTGCGGCCGGCTGCTGCGGCACGCCACCATCGGCCAGCGCGCCAGCGTCTGGTGCAGCCACTGCCAGCGTTGAACCCTCGCATGCCTGTCGCCTTGGCGGGGGTATAGTCCGGCCAACGTCACCGGCGGGGGTGTGCGATGGACGAGGGCCCGGATATCACCGTATGGCTGGATTCAGCCCGTGCGGGCGACCGCGCTGCGCTGGACCGGGTGCTGACCCTGCTCTACCAGGAGCTGCACAGCATGGCCCGGCGCCAGCTGGCCGGGCAGCAGGGGCGCACCCTGGATGCGACCTCGCTGGTCCACGAGTCCTACCTGAAACTGCTCGGCGCGCGCGGTACCGCCCGCTTCGAAGATCGCGCGCACTTCTTCGCCTACGCCGCCTCGGCGATGCGCAGCGTGGTGGTGGACTACGCGCGCAACCGGCTGGCGCGCAAGCGCGGCGGCGACCTCAAGCGGGTGGCGGAAATACCGGAAAACAGCAGCAGCGGCGTGCGCATGGACGAGGACCTGCTGGCACTGGACGTGGCACTGGCGCGGCTGCAGGCGGTGGATGGGCACCTGGCCAAGGTGGTGGAACTGCGTTATTTCGCCGGGCTGTCCGAGCAGGAAATCGCCGACCTCTGCCAGCGCTCCGAACGCAGCATCCGCCGCGACTGGCAGAAGGCCCGCATGTTCCTGCTGGCATCGGTGCGCGAAGACTGATCGAGGGGGCATGACGGCCCTGCGTGGCGGCGCGGGCGGCGGTACATCGTTCGGGGGGTGGATCGATGGAAGCGGTGCGCTGGCGGCAGCTGTCGACGCTGCTGGACCAATTGCTGGAACTGCCCCCGGCCCAGCGCGAGCTGCGCCTGGCCCAGCTGCGCGCGGCCGATCCGACCTTGGCCGGGGACGTGGAACGCTTGCTGGCGCACGAACGCGACAGCCATGAGTTCATGGCCCAGCCGCTGTGGACGGCCGCGCCGGAAGACAGCCGCGCCGGCACCCTGGTTGGCCCTTACCGGCTGCTGCGGCCGCTGGGCGAGGGCGGCATGGGCGAGGTCTGGCTGGCCGAGCGTGCCGACGGTTTGTACCAGCGCCGCGTCGCGTTGAAGCTGCTGCGAAGCGGCTACGCCGACTCCGGCCTGCGCCAGCGCTTCGCCCGCGAGCGCGAGATCCTGGCCCGCCTGCAGCACCCCCACCTGGCCGAACTGCTGGACGCCGGCGTGGACCTGCAGGGCCAGCCCTACCTGGCGTTGGCCTACGTCGAAGGCGAACCGATCACTGACTACTGCCAGCGCCTGCAACTGCCGCTGGAGCGTCGCCTGCCGTTGATGCTGCAGGTCTGCGAGGTGGTCAGCCACGCCCACGCCAACCTGATCGTGCACCGCGACCTGAAGCCTTCCAACATCCTGGTCACCGCCGAGGGCGAAGTGAAACTGCTCGATTTCGGCATCGCCAAGCTGCTTGATGATCAAGACGGGCGTGACCCCGCGCAGCATCCGCTGACCGACGCGCGGGCCTTCACCCTGCACTACGCCGCGCCCGAGCAGGTGCGCGGTGAACCGATGACCACGCTCACCGATGTGTATTCGCTCGGTGTTGTGTTGTACGAGGTGATCACCGGGCGCAAACCCTACCGGCTGCGTCGACAGAGCGATGCCGAATGGGAGCGCTCGATTCTGGAGGTGGATGCGCCGCGGGCCTCGGCCGTGGTGCTGCGCGGCAGCGCCGATGCACCGCCCACGACGGCGGCACGGCGACTGGCCCGGCGCCTGCGCGGTGATCTGGACACCGTCCTGCTCAAGGCGCTGCAGAAGGCACCGGCACAGCGCTATGCCTCGGTGGAAGCGCTGGCGCAGGACCTGCGACGCTTTCTGGAAGGCCGACCGATCCACGCGCGGCCGCAGCGCACCCTCTACCGCCTGCACAAGTACCTGGGCCGGCATCGCTGGGGCGTGGCGCTGGGCGCGTCATGCGCGCTGGCGCTGCTCGGCCTGGCGGGCGTAGCGCTGTGGCAGATGCAGCAGGCGCGGCGCGAGATCGTCCGCGCACAGGCCATGCAGGATTTCACCGTGAGCCTGTTCGACCGTGCCGCCAGCGTGCGCCATGGCAGCTTCGACGTGCGCCAGCTGCTGGCGACCGGGCAGCAGCGGGGCGAGGCCGAACTGGCCGACCAGCCGCTGTCGCTGGCCGACCTGGAAGGGGTGATCGGGCGGCTGCGGATCGGCATGGGCGATTACCAGCTGGCGCTGCAGACCCTGGACCGCCAACGCGCGCTGCTGCAACAGGTCGACGACGTGCCGCCGCCGCTGCAACTGGAAGCGGTGACCCAGCGCGGGCGGGCGCTGCGCATGCTGGGACGCTCGCGCGAATGCGTCACCCACATGACCCCGATGCAGGCACTGGCCGCCGAGCAGCGCACGGCGCTGCCCAGCCAGGTGGCCGAGTACCACACCCAGCTCGGCCGGTGCCAGCAGCTGCTGGGCTACCGTGCCCCGGCGCGCGCAGGCTTTGAACAGGCGCTGGCGCTGCGTCGCGAGGTCCTGCACGACCTTCCCGGCACGGCCGACAGCCTGGCCGATCTGGCTGCCCTGGACAGCGACGACGGCCGCCCGCAGGCGGCATTGGCCGGCTACCAGCAGGCCCTGCAGCTGCTGCAGGCGCGGGCCGGCGAGCGCCTGCCGCAGTTGATCGCACTGCGTCGGCATCTCGGCGAGACGCTCGCCGTGCAGGGCAACCTGGACGCGGCCGAGCAGAACCTGCACATCGCCTGGGCCGACGCGGTCAGCCTGTATGGTCCGGACCATCCCGAGACGCTGTCGATCCGGCGCCTGCGTGGGGTGCTGGCAATGCAGCGCGGCGATCTGCAGCAGTCCACCGCGCTGCTGCACCAGGTGCATGCGCTGACCCGCCGCGCCTTGGGCGAGCAGCACCGCGACACCGGCTTGAGCTGGCATGCGCTGGGCCGTCTTGCGCTGGAGCGCGGCGACAGCAGCGAAGCGGTCGCCGACTTCGAGCGTGCCGTGGCCATCTGGCGCCAACCGGACTGCATTGGCCTGTTGCCGCAGGGTCTGTACGACTATGGCACCGCGCTGGCGCAGGCCGGGCGCTGGCAGGCCGCGCTCGCGGCATTGCACGAGGGCCGCCAGTGGCAGGCTGCGCAGCGCGGCGACCATGCGCCTTCGGTGCAGCGCGCCGACCGGCTCATGGCCGAGGTCACCAGCGCCTACGGCGACCCGCACCAGGCCGGTGAGCAGTTGGCGCAGCTGATGCGGCGCAGCGCGCAGGGCGGGCCGGAAGCGGCCACCCAGCAGCAGGCGCTGCAGTTGGCCTGGGGCCGCAACCTGGTCCGCATGGGCCAGGACGTGGAAGCGCGGCGCGCGCTGCAGCAGGTAGCCGGTGGCACCGCGCCCGATCCGGCCAGCATCGAACTGCGCTGGCAGGCACGCACCACCCTGGCCGCGCTGCACTGCACGCAGGCGCCGTGGCGCGGCCGCGAGGCCCTGCTGCAGCTACAGACCGAGGTGCAGGCGCAACGTCCGCAGGGCGGCGCCGTGCTGCGCGGTATCGACCAGGCCCTCCGGGCCTGCGCTGCGCCGGCGCTGGCGTCGCTGCGGTGAGCGGCGGGTTTGCTGAACGTCACGCCGCGACCACCTCGGCGAATTAACGTTCCTCTGCCTATGATGGCCGGCCCTTTCCTGCCAGCGCTGCCTGCATGCAACGTCGCGACTTCATCCGCAATGCCTCCCTGGCCCTGGCCGCGATCGGCTTCCCCGCGTTGCCGGCCTGTGCCGCACAGGGCAACCAGCTCGGGCTGCGCCGGCTCGGCCAGCCGCAGCCGTTCGATTTCGCCACCCTCAAGGGCCAGGCGCGCGCGCTGTCGCAGGCCGCCTACCAGAGCCACAAGCGCACCCTGCCCGGGCCGCTGGAGGCGCTGGACTGGGACCAGTACCAGTCGATCAGCTATCGCCAGGACCACGCCTTGTGGGCCGACAAGCCCGGCAAGTACCAGGCCAAGTTCTTCCACCTGGGCCTGTACTTCCATTCGCCGGTGCGCATGTATGACGTGGTCGATGGCACCGCGCAGGAGCTGGCCTACGATCCGGCGGCGTTCAATTACGGCAAGAGCGGATTGACGGGCAGCCACCTGCCGGCCGACCTCGGCTTTGCCGGCTTCCGCCTCAACACCCGCCAGGACACCGACCGCGACTTCGCCGCGTTCCTGGGCGCCAGCTACTTCCGTGCGGTCGGCAAGGAAGGCCAGTACGGCCAGTCCGCACGTGGCCTGGCGATTGACACCGGGATGGGCAAGCCGGAGGAATTCCCGGACTTCATCGCCTACTACCTGGAACAGCCGGCGGCAGACTCCAACACCCTGGTGGTGTATGCGCTGCTGGATTCGCCCAGCGTGGCCGGCGCCTACCGCTTCGCGATCACCAACGGCGATGTGCTGCTGATGGACATCGACTGCGCGCTGTACCCGCGCAAGGCGATCGAGCGGCTCGGCATCGCCCCGTGCACCAGCATGTACCAGGTCGGCGAGAACGATCGCCGCATGGACTGGGACTGGCGCCCGGAAATCCACGATACCGACGGCCTGTCGATGTGGACCGGCGGCGGCGAGTGGATCTGGCGTCCGCTGTGCAACCCGCACAACCTGCGCTTCAACATGTTCGTGGACAACAACCCGCGTGGCTTCGGTCTGCTCCAGCGTGACCGCAACTTCGACCATTACCAGGACGACGGCGTCTTCTACGAGAAGCGCCCGTGCCTGTGGGTGGAGCCGAAGGGGCAGTGGGGCAAGGGCTCGGTGCAGCTGGTCGAGATCCCCACCGTCGATGAAACCTTCGACAACATCGTGGCGTTCTGGAATCCCGAGGCCAAACCGCAGCCCGGCCAGGAGCTGCTGCTTGGCTACCGCCTGTACTGGGGCGCCGAACCGCCCGCGCACCCGCCGCTGGCCCACTGCGTGGCCAGCCGCACCGGCCTGGGCGGGGTGATCGGCAAGAAGCGCGCGTACTTCTCGTGGCGCTTCGCGGTCGATTTCGAAGGTGGCGAACTGGCCGCGCTGATCGACAAGGGCGAGGTCGAAGCGGTGGTCCAGGCCAGCCGTGGCCGCGTGGAGATCGTCTCGGCGCGTCCGCTGCGCGAGATCAAGGGCTACCGCGCCATGTTCGACCTGGTCCCGCCGGACGATTCCACCGACCAGATCGACATCCGCCTGTACCTGCGCAGCGGCGGCAAGACCCTGACCGAAACCTGGCTGTACCAGTACAGCCCGCCGCCGAAGGGCGCGCCGGAACGCACGTTGTATTGATCGGCCCCCGGCACCGCACGCCGCTCCATGGGGGGAGGGTAGAGCCGAGCCATGCTCGGCTGCTCTCGGCGCAGCAATCACCGCCACGCGCTGCCTGGCACGCCGAGCACGGCTCGGCGCTACGGCCGGGTGACGATCCGCCACACGCTGCCTGGCACGTCGAGCATGGCGCGGCGCTACGGCCGGGTGACGATCAGATCGGCAGCTTGGCCTGCGCCGGGTCGATTTTTCCTTCACCGCGGGTGATCTTCTTGAACTCGGCGCGGCTGACCGACACATAGCGCTCATTGCCGCCGATCTCCACCTGCGGGCCGTCCTGCACGGCGTGGCCGTGCTCGTCCACGCGCACGGTCATGGTGGCCTTCTTGCCGCTGTGGCAGATCGTCTTGATCTCCTGCATCTCGTCGGCCCAGGCCAGCAGGTACTGGCTGCCTTCGAACAGCTCGCCGCGGAAATCGGTACGCAGCCCGTAGCAGAGCACCGGGATGCGCAGCTGGTCGACCACTTCACTGAGCTGCCAGACCTGGCTGCGGGTCAGGAACTGGGCTTCATCCACCAGCACGCAGCCGAGCTTGCCGTGGGCCTCCAGGTCTTGGGCGATGAGCCACTGCAGGTCGGTGTCGCGGTCGAAGGCCACGCCATCGGCCTTCAGCCCGATCCGCGAGGCCACCACGCCACGCCCGGCACGGTCGTCCAGGCGGGGGGTCAGGATGGCCACGCGCATGCCCCGCTCGTGGTAGTTGTGCGCCGACTGCAGCAGGGTCGTGGTCTTGCCGGCGTTCATCGCCGAATAATAGAAATAGAGCTTGGCCATGCGGGGATTTTATCCGCTCCGTGGCCTGGACAGGCTATCGGCCGATCAGTCGGCCGGGCCGGGCACGGTCGTAGGCGCACCGACATCGACCGTACCGTTGCCACGCCCGGCCTGGGCCAGTTCCTCCGCCTTCCATTGCCAGTACCGCGTCGGTTGCCAGTACCCGTCCTGGTAGAACGTGTCCGGGTCCACCACGCGCGCACCACGCTTGTCGCGGACGAACATGTCCATCTTGGCCGTCACGGCGCCGGTGCGGCTGCCGGTGACCGTGCGCAGCCCGCTGCGCAGCTCGCGCTCCAGGCGCGGCTGGGCGGCGGGGTCGCCGAACTCGGCATACAGCGTCCGCCCCTCGCTGACCGCACGCTGGCGTTCGGCCGGATCCAGCGCGGCCCAGTAACGCTCGCGCTGGGCCAGCAGGAACGGCGTGCCGCGTTCGGCGGCCAGATCCATCCATGCATACCCCATGGCCCGGTCGAGCGCGCCGCCCTGGCCGGTCCACCACATTTCGGCCAGGGCGGCCTGCGAGAGTTTGTCGGCGTACCGCGCAGCGGCCTGGAAGTGGCTGCGCGCCTCGCCCATCCGCCCCTCCACCTGTGCCTGGTGACCCAGTTGGCGGTAGCGCATGTCCGGGTGGTTGGCCAGGAAGGCCGGACTGCCCAGTACTTCCCGCGCGCGCAGGTCGGCCACCTGGGGCTGTGCCAGCACCGGCGAGACGGCCATGGCCGCGACCACCACCCACAACCGTCGATCCGTAAGACGCCCGATCACGTGCCACCTCCCTGCGCTCGACAGACGTCCTCAATACCGGCTGCCCGGGTCGGCGTCAACCGGATCGGCTAGCCGGGCGGCCCGGTACAATGCCCCTCCCACGGAGATGGCATGCACGGTCTCAACCCCCCCCAACGCGCGGCAGTGCTGCACTGCGAAGGTCCCCTGCTGGTGCTCGCGGGCGCCGGCAGCGGCAAGACGCGCGTGATCGTGGAGAAAATCGCCCAGCTGATCGCCACCAAGCGCTACCCGGCGCGGCGGATCGCGGCGATCACCTTCACCAACAAGTCCGCCAAGGAAATGCGCGAGCGCGTGGCCAAGCGGCTGCACGGCGGGGATGCCGAGGATGTCACCATCTGCACCTTCCATGCCCTCGGACTGAAGTTCCTGCAGATCGAACACGCGGCGGTGGGGCTCAAGCGCGGCTTCTCGATTTTCGATGCGGACGATGCCACCTCGCAGGTCAAGGACCTGATGTACGGCGCCAAGCCGGACGACATCGAGGACGTGAAAAACCTGATCTCGCGCGCCAAGAATGCCGGCCTCTCGCCAGAGCAGGCGATGGCCGCGGCGCGCAGCAACCGTGAGAAGGAAGCGGCCAGCGTCTACGAGCGCTACCAGCTGCGCCTGACCGCCTTCAACGCGGTCGACTTCGACGACCTGATCCGCCTGCCCGTGCAGGTGCTGGAAGAAAACCCGGAGATCGCGGTGGCCTGGCGCGAGCGCATCGGCTACCTGTTGGTCGACGAATGCCAGGACACCAACGATGCGCAGTACCGGCTGCTCAAGCAGCTGGCCGGCAGCAAGGGCAACTTCACCTGCGTGGGCGACGACGATCAGTCGATCTACGCCTGGCGTGGCGCCAACCCGGAAAACCTGCAGCAGATGGCGCGCGATTACCCGGCGCTTGAAATCATCAAGCTGGAGCAGAACTACCGCTGCTCCAACCGTGTGCTGCGCGCGGCCAATGCGCTGATCGCCAACAACCCGCACGAACACCTGAAGAAGCTGTGGAGCGACCAGGCCGACGGCGAGCGCATCCGCGTGTGGGAATGCCGAAACAGCGAACACGAGGCAGAAAAGGTGGCGGCGGAGATCTCGTTCCTGGCCACCTCCAAGAAGATTCCGTGGAGCGATTTCTGCATCCTGTTCCGCGGCAATTTCCAGTCGCGGCCGCTGGAAAAGGCCCTGCAGCTGGTGCGCGCGCCGTACCACATCACCGGCGGCACCGCGTTCCTGGAACGCCAGGAAGTGAAGGACACGCTGTCCTGGCTGCGCCTGCTGGTGAACCCCGACGACGATACGGCGTTCATGCGCGCGGTCCAGTCGCCCAAGCGCGAAGTCGGCGCCGGCACGCTGGCCAAGCTGGCCGAGCTGGCGTCTGAAAAAGAGCTGCCGATGGCCCATGCCGCCGAAGCGATCGGTGCGTTGTCGCAGCTGCCGCCACGTGCGGCCAATGGACTGAGCCGCTTCACCGACATCCTGCGCGACCTGCGTGCGGAGATGCCCAAGCTCAGTTCCGGCGACCTGGTGCGCAAACTGGTGAAGGAATCGGGGCTGGTCTCCGAGCTGCGCAGCGCATGCAAGGAAGAGTCGGTCTACCAGCGTCGCCTGGGCAACCTGGAAGAACTGGCGCAGTGGTTTGAAGGCGGCCCACGCGGCGCCACCACCGCCGACCTGGCCGCGCAGCTGGCGTTGCTGTCGCGCAACGACAAGGACGATGGCGGCAACCAGGTGCGGATGATGACCATGCACGCCTCCAAGGGCCTGGAATTCCCGTACGTGTTCATCATCGGCTGTGAGGACGGCGTGCTGCCGCACCAGGTCAGCCTGGATGAAGGCAACCTGCAGGAAGAACGCCGCCTGCTGTACGTGGGCATCACCCGCGCCAAGGTGCAGCTGTGGATGAGTTACAGCAAGCTCACCCGCAAGTTCGGCGAGCACGTGCGGCTCAAGCCCAGTCGTTTCTTCGACGAGATTCCGGCCGAGGAAATGCAGCGCGACGGCGCCGATCCCGTCGCCGACGCCGCGCGCAAGAAAGAGCGCGCGAGTGCGGGGTTGGCCGCGATCCAGGCATTGTTCGACTGACCCAACACACGGTAGAGCCGACCGTTGGTCGGCTGCCGTTCCGAGGCGCGTCGGCTGCACTATGTCCGGTCGAAGAGCAGCCGACCAACGGTCGGCTCTACCGTGTTCGCGGCGCGCACTGCACAATCGGGGCATCGTCCTCTGCAGTGATCCGCATGTCCGCCCTGATCCAGACCGACCGCCTGCACCTGCGCCTGATCGATCCCGACCACGATGCGGCCGACATGCTGGCCCTGCTCAACGCGCCGGGCTTCATCCGCAACATCGCCGACCGTGGTGTGCGCACCCTGGCCCAGGCGCGCGACTACACCGCCGAGCGTGTGCTCGGCAGTTACACGCTCAACGGGTTTGGCATGTACGCGATCATCCGTCGCAGCGACGGGGCCTGGCTGGGCAATGCCGGGTTGGTGCGCCGCGATGGACTGCCGGCGCCGGACATCGGCTACGCGTTGCTGTCCGAGTACGAAGGCAACGGCTACGCGTTCGAAGCCGCGCGCGGGGTGATGCACTACGCACGCGATGTGCTGGGCCATGCGGACCTGTACGGCATCGTCTCGCCGGACAACCTGCGCTCGGCCGCGTTGCTGCGCAAGCTGGGCATGGAAGACCGCGGTGACCTGCTGTTGCCGCCGCCGCACGGCGGGGACGTCGTGCTGCTGTTCGCCACGCCGGGTGCGCCGGCCCCTTGATACCGCGCAGCCGAGCATGGCTCGGCTCTACCATCGGCAGGGTCGCGGTGCCTGTTGCCGTGCAGCCGAGCATGGCTCGGCTCTGCCATCGGCAGGGTCGCGGTGCCTGTTACCTCGCAGCCGAGCATGGCTCGGCGCTACCACCGGCAGGGTCGCGGTGCCTGATACCGCGTAGCCGAGCATGGCTCGGCTCTACCATCGGTAGGGCTGCGGTGCCTGTTGCCGCGGAGCCGAGCATGGCTCGGCGCTACCATCGGTCGGCCATGGGTAGAGCCGAGCCATGCTCGGCTGCCTTTTACCCCCCCAACTGCGCGCGCAGGTCGGCCAGCTGTTCCTGCAGCTCGGCCACGGTGGCTTCCAGCTGTTGCACGCGCGCTTCCAGCGCCGGGTTGCCCGCGACGGCACTGCCGCCGCTGGACGCTGCCGACTTGTACTGCTCGGCCAGCGCCTGCCCATCCACCGGTCCACCGAGAAGGTGCATGTAGCGGTCTTCGCGTTGGCCGCTGGCGCGCGGCAACAGCACGGCCAGGCCGCGCTGGATCATGCGTTCGATGTGGTGGCGCAGTTCCTCGGCATCCTGGAACGCGAACAGGCGCTMGCTGCGGGTCAGCAGCTCGTTCACCGTCTGCGGGCCGCGCAGCAGCAACAGGCCCACGATCGCCAACTGCTGGCGGGTCAGGTCCAGCGCGGCACCGGCGCGATGCTCGTAGCGCTCGGCGCGCGAGGAGAACTGCTGGCGCGCCAGGCCAAGCGTTTCCAGCTGGCGCAGCGCGTGGTGCACATCGCCGGCCGACAAGGCCATCACCGGCTCGCGTGCGGTCTTCTGGTTGGCGGCCACCTGGGCGGCGTTGACCGTCAGCGGGTAGGCGTCCGGCGTGGTCGCCTCCTTCTCGATCAGGCAGCCCAGGGCGCGGGCCTGGGCCGCGCTCAGCACGGGCAGGGCGGGGGTCTGGGGGTCATCGGTCATGGGGCGCTCGGCGGTGTTTCAGGGGCGTGCAGCATAGCCGAGGCCCGCACCGCACATGATTGCCGCCGGACAAGCCGGTAAACTGGCGCGACTTTGTTGCTGGTGACCCCGATGCGTCGTACTGCTGCTGTTTCCCTGTCCGTGCTTGCCTGCGCCGTGATGGCGCTCAGTGCCTGCAAGCGCACCGAAGCCCCGGCCGAAGCTGCCCCGCCGCCCGCCAGCGCCCCGGCCGCCGCCGGCGATGCCGCCGTCGCGGCCAACGACAACCTCAACGCCGTGCTGTGGATGCAGCGCGCGCAGGAATACCGGGCGATCACCGAGCAGACCTACCGTGCCGCCGCCGACCACCTGGACAAGGCGCTGAAGGAAGCCAACTGGGATGCGCTGGTACCGGAGGAACGCGGCAACGCCGCCAAGGGCCTCAAGCCGGCCGTGGTGCTGGACGTGGACGAGACCGTGCTGGACAACTCGCCCTACCAGGCGCGCCTGGTGCGCGATGGCAAGGAATACGATGAACTCAGCTGGGACCAGTGGGTGGCCGAGAAGAAGGCCAGGGCGATTCCCGGCGTGGTCGATTTCGCCAAGGCCGCCAATGCCAAGGGCGTGACCCTGCTGTACATCTCCAACCGCGCCGTGCACCTCAAGGAGGCCACTCTGGCCAACCTGCGTGCCGAAGGCCTGCCGGTCGCCGATGACAGCGTGTTCCTCGGCCTGGGCACGGTGGTGAAGGACTGCGAGCAGGCCGGCAGCGAGAAGAACTGCCGCCGCCGCCTGGCCGGCCAGCAATACCGCGTGCTGATGCAGTTCGGCGACCAACTGGGCGACTTCGTCGAAGTCACCGCCAACACCAATGAAGGGCGCGATGTGCTGCTGCAGCAGTACCACGACTGGTTTGGCGAGCGCTGGTGGATGCTGCCCAACCCGACCTACGGCGGCTTCGAGCCGGCGCAGTTCAACAACGATTATTCGCAGTCGCGCCAGGCCCGCCACGACGCCAAGCGCGCCGCGCTGGATTACGCGCCGTGAGCCGCGCCCCGCTGCCGCTGCGTGACGAGGAGCGCCTGATCTTCGCGCTCGACGTGCCGGGCCGCGACGAGGCGCTGGCGTGGGTGGACCGGCTGGGGGAGACGGTCGGGTTCTACAAGATCGGCATGGAGCTGCTCGCCTCGGGCGAGTACTTCGACGTGCTGGAGACCCTGGCCGCGCGCAACAAGCGGGTGTTCGTCGACCTGAAGTTCTTCGACATCCCGGCCACCGCCGCGGCGGTGATCAAGCGCCTGTCGCAGTGGCCGGTCAGCTACGCCACCATCCACGGTTGGCATCCGGCCATGATGGAGGCGTGCGCCGCCGCCAACGGCAGCGAGATGCGCCTGCTGGCGGTGACCGTGCTGACCTCGATGGGCCGTAGCGACCTGGCCCAGATGGGCATCGACCGTGAACCGGTCGAGGTCGTGGTCGAGCGCGCGCTGGCCGCACAGGCTGCCGGCATCGACGGGGTGATCGCCTCCGGCCAGGAAGCGGGGCCGATCCGCGCCGCCACCGGCGCCGGTTTCTCGATCGTGTGCCCGGGCATCCGCCCCGATGGCCCGGGCGGCGATGACCAGAAGCGCACCGTGGGCGTGGCCCAGGCCTTCGCCGACGGCGCCGATGCGATCGTGGTCGGGCGGCCGATACGCCTGGCAAACGATCCGCGCGCCGCCGCCGAGGCGATCCAGCAGGAAATCGCCACCGCCTGGCGCGCGCGCCAGGCCTGAAGCACCCTCCGCCGCACGCCGGATCGGCGTGCGGCGTGACCGGCAGCCCATTACCAATCGAGCGAAGAACGTAGGGGTGGATAGGGTCACGCCCCAGTCGACGGGCGACATTGGCCCAGCGCTCGACGTCGGCATGACCTGAAAACGTGAGCGGCGCCCGTCGCAATCGCCGCGCTTGTGCCTCGGGAAACCCCGCGTCGCCCGCCAACAGCGCCGCGCGCCGCAGTTCGCCCCGCCCCTTCTGCGATGGAATCCATCCTGCCGGCACGACGTTGCCCGGCGCGATCCCATCCTTGCAATGGAGGTGCTGCATGCATGTGTTTACCCGACTGGCTCTGGCGGCCGGTGTCCTCGGACTCTCCCTGGCCGCGCAGGCGGCTCCCGCGCCGCCCAACGGCGAGCTCTTGCGGCCAGTGATCATCGGCGGGGAGGATGCGTCCCCTGGCCAGTATCCCTTCATGGTCAGCCTGCAACGGCTGGACTTCGGCGATTCGGACCATAGCCGCCACTGGTGCGGCGCTACGCTGATCTCGCCTTCCTGGGTGCTCACCGCCGCCCATTGCGTGCAGGGCGCCAAGCCAGCCGGCTATGCCGCGCTCGCCGGGGCCACCGTGCTGGACACCACCGTGCGCAAACGCACGTCCAACATCCGTGCGATCCACGTGCACCCGGCCTTCAACGCCAACACCCTGGTCAATGACGTGGCGCTCATCCAGTTGCGCAAGCCGATAGACGGGGCGGTGCCAGCCACGCTGCTGGAGGGCAGCGATGCCGGTTACCTCAAAACCGGTCGCGACTTCAGCGTGATCGGGTGGGGCGACACCGGGCTGGAGGGCCCGGAGGGCGCGCCCACAGTGCTGCAGACGGTGCAGACCCCGTTCGTGCCCTTCAAGACCTGCCAACAGGCCTACCGCAGCCTGGAGCCCGGCGCGGTGATCTGCGCCGGCAAGGAGGGTATCGACAGCTGCCAGGGCGACTCCGGTGGTCCATTGCTGGTGCAGCGGCGCAAGCAATGGACGGTGCTGGGGGTGGTCAGCTGGGGCCAGGGGTGTGCCCAGGCCGGCTACCCCGGGGTGTATGCGCGACTATCGGCAGGCTATATCCGCGATTTCATCACCGCCACTTGGACACGTTACTGAAATCAATAAAAACAGCCACTTACGTCGATCATGATGAGGTGTTGCCTTAACTCGGATGGCGGCGTAGGATCGCCGCCATCCGGCTTGCCGGAAATGTGCCACACCATTGTCCTCCGGTTTGCGCCGGTTTGAAGAGGTCCCTGCCGATACCGGCGTGGCCTCTTTTTTTTGTTCTTTTCCCATCTGAGCCGAGCGAATTGCTGCAAGCGCCGTCGCAGAGTGAGCACGACGCTACGCGCATGGACGGACAGTGCCCCGGCGACGTCGGATCGGTTGGTGTCTTCGTTCTGGGCTACCGCGAGCGGGAGGGCCCGTAGCGGCCGGTAGGTYCCTGGCGCAAATGTCCCCCGGCCGCGTGGTGGCCTCCTCCTTGATTTTGCCCAGGRACCTACCGGCCGCTACGGGGCTCGGCTTGCGGTGCGGAGGTGGAAGCCAGGCTTTTCCGTCGCTGGTCGGTGGGTCGGGCGCTGGGCGCCCGTGCCCTTGGAGGCGAAATAAAGGGGGAGGGGGCGGCCGCAGGCCGACGCCGGAGGACATT
>NZ_JBFULC010000073.1:0-18350 GCF_056400525.1 Stenotrophomonas sp. P5_A9 | reverse complement strand
GGCGCGTTTCAGCCCTTCGCCGCCAGCTGGCRCAGCACGTATTGCAGCAGGCCGCCGTGCTTGAAGTACTCCACTTCCTTCGGGGTGAGCAGCATGACGTGCGCCTCGAAGGTCTTCGTCGTGCCATCGGCCTTGGTCGCAGTGAGCGTGGCGGTCTTGCTGACGCCGTCCTGCAGGCCGGTGACGTCGACCGTTTCCGAACCGTCCAGACCCAGGCTCTGCGCGTTCTCGCCGGCCTTGAACTGCAGCGGCAGCACGCCCATGCCGACCAGGTTGGAGCGATGGATGCGCTCGAAGCTCTCTGCGATGACCGCCTTGACGCCCAGCAGATTGGTGCCTTTTGCCGCCCAGTCGCGCGAGGAGCCGGTGCCATACTCCTTGCCGGCAAACACCACCAGCGGCACGCCTTCGGCCTTGTATTTCATGGCCGCGTCGTAGATGGCCAGCTTCTGCGGCTCGCCGCCGTCCTTGGGGAAGTACAGCGTGTTGCCGCCTTCCTCGCCACCGAACATCAGGTTCTTGATGCGGATGTTGGCGAAGGTGCCACGGACCATGACGTCATCGTTGCCACGACGGCTGCCATAGCTGTTGAAGTCGGCCGGTTGCACGCCGCGTTCCTGCAGGAAGCGCCCGGCGGGCGAATCCTTCTTGATGTTGCCGGCCGGGGAGATGTGATCGGTGGTGATCGAATCGCCGAACAGGCCCATCACCCGCGCGCCGTGCACGTCGTCGATGTGGCCGACCTGCATGGTCATGCCCTCGAAATACGGCGGGTTCTTGATGTAGGTGGAGTGGCCGTCCCACTCATACAGGTCGCCGTCCGGGGACTTGATGTTGTTCCAGCGCGAATCGCCCTTGAACACGTCGGCGTAGTTCTGCTTGAACATCTCCGGGCCGATGGTCGCGGCGATCACATCGCCGATTTCCTTGTTGCTGGGCCAGATGTCGCGCAGGTACACCGGCTGGCCATCGCTGCCGGTGCCGAGTGGTTCGGTGGTCAGGTCGATGTCGGTAGTGCCGGCGATCGCATACGCCACCACCAGCGGCGGGCTGGCCAGGTAGTTCATTTTGACTTCCGGGTGCACGCGGCCTTCGAAGTTGCGGTTGCCCGACAGCACCGAGGTCACCACCAGGTCGCCCGCGGCGATGCCCGCGCTGACTTCGGCCGGCAGCGGACCGGAGTTGCCGATGCAGGTGGTGCAGCCGTAGCCGACCACGTAGAAGCCGATCTTTTCCAGCTCGGTGAGTACACCGGCCTTTTCAAGGTAATCGGTGACCACGCGCGAGCCTGGGCCGAGCGAGGTCTTTACCCAGGGCTTGCGGTCCAGGCCCTTGGCGGCCGCGTTGCGGGCGAGCAGGCCGGCGCCGATCATCACCGCCGGATTGGAGGTGTTGGTGCACGWGGTGATCGCGGCGATCACCACCGCGCCATCCTTCAGCCGGAATTTCGTGCCGTCCAGTTCGACATCGCTGTAGCTCTTGGCCAGTTGCTCGTTGCCGACCGCCGCACCACCGCCTTCATTGACGAAGTTGGATACGTCCTCTGTGCGCTTGTCGCGGTTGGTGGTGAGGCCGACCAGGCTGTCGCGGTAGTTCTGCTTGACGTCCTCGAGCAGCACGCGGTCCTGCGGGCGCTTGGGGCCGGCCAGCGACGGCTTGACCGTGCCCATGTCCAGTTCCAGGGTGACGCTGTAGCTGGCGTGTGCGGTGTCGGCGTCGTGCCACAGGCCTTGGGCCTTGGCGTAGGCCTCGACCAGCGCGATTTGTTCCTCGCTGCGGCCGGACAGGCGCAGGTAGGTCAGCGATTCGCCGTCGATCGGGAAGATGCCGCAGGTGGCGCCGTACTCGGGTGCCATGTTGCCGATGGTGGCGCGGTCGGCCAGCGGCAGGTGCTGCAGGCCTTCGCCGAAGAACTCGACGAACTTGCCGACCACCCCGTGCTTGCGCAGCATCTGGGTGACGGTCAGCACCAGGTCGGTGGCGGTGGCGCCTTCGGGCATGCGTCCGGTCAGCTTGAAGCCGACCACCTGCGGGATCAGCATCGAGGACGGCTGGCCGAGCATGGCCGCCTCCGCTTCGATGCCGCCCACGCCCCAGCCGAGCACGCCGATGCCATTGATCATGGTGGTGTGGCTGTCGGTCCCGAATACGGTGTCCGGATACGCGATGGCCTTGCCATCCTTGTCCGCGGTCATCACCACGCGGGCCAGGTTTTCCAGGTTGACCTGGTGGACGATGCCGGTGTTGGGTGGCACCACCTTGAAGTTGTCGAACGCCTTCTGGCCCCAGCGCAGGAAGCCGTAGCGTTCCATGTTGCGCTGGAATTCGATCTTGCCGTTGAGGTCCAGCGCATCCGGCGTGCCGAATACATCCACCTGCACCGAGTGGTCGATCACCAGCTCGGAGGGAATCTGCGGGTTGATCTGTTCCGGGCGACCGCCGAGCTTGACCACCGCATCGCGCATCGCGGCCAGGTCGACCACGCAGGGCACGCCGGTGAAGTCCTGCAGGACCACGCGGGCCGGCATGAAGGCGATTTCAATATCCGGTTCGGCCTTGGGGTCCCACTTGGCCACTGCTTCGATGTGGTCGCGGCCGACGGTAGCGCCGCCGTCCTCGTGCCGGAGCAGATTCTCCAGCAGGATCTTCATCGAATAGGGCAGGTGGGAGATATCGAACTGCTGTCCGAGCTTGGGCAGGCTGAAGTAGTCGTAGGTCTTGCCGCCGACGTCCAGCTGGCTGCGGGTGGAGAACGAATCGCTCATGCGGGGTGACTCCTCTTGCGGATGGCTTGCAGTGGTCCGCGCGGAGCGGGCCTGCTTGCGTTTGCCGGCGGCCCTAGGGTACCGGATCGCAGCCAGTATGAGCGATCCCGTGCCACGCCATGGCCGGCCAGTGACAGAACACAAGGTTACACAGCCACATGTAGCGCCGGTGTCATCACAGCGGTGCGTCCAACGCAGACGGGGCGCACATGGGCGCCCCGTCGGGGAAGCGTTGCCGGGCGATGCCGGTTACTTGCCGTTGGCGGCGTCGATCAGCGGGTTGCCGGTCTTGCCCACCGCGTTGGACTTGGACTTGGCCGTGAGCACGCCGGTCTTGCCGAACTCGAACACGGTCGCTTCCTGGATGTTCTTGCCGAACGACTTGATCTTGACGAAGTCGTAATACCAGACCTGCGTGTCGCCCAGCTGCTCGCGCCGGCTCGGCGCGCCGAAGGCTTCGCGGACCTGCTCCTGGGTGGTCTTGCCGACCTGGGCGGCGTCCATCTGCTGCTGGGTGATTTCCGTGCCGGTGGTGTAGGCGCCGAACGGGTTGGCCTGGGCCGACGCGGTCGTCAGTGCCAGCGGGGCGGCAAACAGCAGGGCGAGGGTGAGGGTGGTGGCACGCATCGCGGGATGTCCTTTTCTATCGATGGGGCAGGGTTGCCTGCCGTTCAGTCTATCCCGCCGGCCGCGGCCCTGCCTACGTCGCCAGTCACAGAACATCGATTTGCCCTGAACCCATCAAGTACGTACAATTCATACATACTTTTTGAGGCGTACCCCATGGAAGCCACCGTAGCTGAACGCGGGCAGATCACCTTGCCCAAGGCGGTCCGCGATGCGCTGGGCCTGACCAAGGGCACCCAGTTGAAGGTCGAGCTGGACGGCAGCCGGATCATCCTGCGCAAGAGCGTGGACGATGCGATCTCGCGCGCCCGCGGCAAGTTCGCACTGGACGGCTTCGATTCGGCGCAGGCCGCCGTCGATGCGGTCCGCGACGAGGAATGAGCGCGGCATGATCGCTGTCGATTCCCCGGTCCTGATCGAACTGCTCAGCAACGGACCGCAGGCCGACGCGGTGGAGGCTTACCTGCGCCAGAGCCTGGTCGGCGGGCGCGTGGTGATCTGCGCGGTGACCCTGGCCGAGATCTGCGCCTCGCTGCGCGGTGGGGCCGAGGTGCAGGAAGCGCTGGAGGAAATGGGCATCCATTTCAGCCCGCTGGAGGCCAAGTCCGCCCTGCGTGCCGGCGAAATGCACCGCCGCCACCGCCAGCGCGGCGCCGGCAGGCGCGGCCTGGACGAATTCATGGTCGGCTCGCACGCGCTGTTGCAGTGCGATGGGCTGATCACCTGGAACGACACGTTTTTTCGCGACTACTTCAAGGGCCTGAAGCTGATCGTGCCGCAAGCCTGAGCCCACGCACCGTTTACCGCTGTATTCAACCGCAGTTTTTTCAAAGAATTTCCCGGGAGTTGTCATGTTGGAAGCCTACCGCCACCACGTAGCCGAGCGCGCCGCGCTTGGCATCCCGCCKCTGCCGCTGAGCGCCCAGCAGACGGCCGACGTCATCGAACTGCTGAAGAACCCGCCGGCCGGGGAAGCTGAGTTCCTGCTGGAACTGCTGACCCACCGCGTGCCGGCCGGCGTCGATGATGCCGCCAAGGTCAAGGCCTCGTACCTGGCCGCGATCGCCCTGGGCAGCGARGTCAATGCGCTGATCAGCCGCGAGCGCGCCACCGAACTGCTGGGCACCATGCTCGGCGGTTACAACGTCGCCCCGCTGGTCCAGCTGCTCGATGACGCCACCGTCGGTGCGATCGCCGCCGATGCGCTGAAGAACACCCTGCTGGTGTTCGACGCCTTCCACGACGTGCAGGAAAAGGCCAAGGCCGGCAATGCCCACGCCCAGGGCGTGCTGCAGAGCTGGGCCGATGCGGAGTGGTTCACCAGCCGCCCGCAGGTGCCCGAAAGCCTGACCATCACCGTGCTCAAGGTGACCGGCGAAACCAACACCGACGACCTGTCGCCGGCCCCGGACGCCACCACCCGCCCGGACATCCCGCTGCATGCGCTGGCGATGCTGAAGAACAAGCGCGATGGCATCGAGCCGGAAGAAGACGGCAAGCGCGGCCCGGTGAAGTTCATTGAATCGCTGAAGGACAAGGGCCACCTGGTGGCCTATGTGGGCGACGTGGTCGGCACCGGCTCCAGCCGCAAGTCGGCCACCAACTCGGTGCTGTGGTTCACCGGCGAAGATATTCCGTTCATCCCGAACAAGCGCTTCGGCGGCGTGTGCCTGGGCTCGAAGATCGCCCCGATCTTCTACAACACGATGGAAGACGCCGGCGCGCTGCCGATCGAACTCGACGTGTCGCAGATGAACATGGGCGATGTGATCGAGCTGCGCCCGTACGACGGCAAGGCCCTGAAGGACGGCGCGGTCATCGCCGAGTTCAAGGTCAAGTCCGACGTGCTGTTCGACGAAGTGCGCGCCGGTGGCCGCATTCCGCTGATCATCGGCCGCGGCCTCACCGCCAAGGCGCGTGAAGCGCTGGGCCTGGCCCCGACCGATCTGTTCCGCCTGCCGATGGACCCGCCGGATACCGGCAAGGGCTTCTCGCTGGCGCAGAAGATGGTAGGCCGTGCGTGTGGTCTGCCGGAAGGCCAGGGCATGCGCCCGGGCACCTACTGCGAACCGAAGATGACCTCGGTGGGCTCGCAGGACACCACCGGTCCGATGACCCGTGACGAGCTGAAGGACCTGGCCTGCCTGGGCTTCTCGGCCGACCTGGTGATGCAGTCGTTCTGCCACACCGCCGCCTACCCGAAGCCGGTGGACGTCAAGACCCACCACACGCTGCCGGAGTTCATCTCCACCCGCGGCGGCATCTCGCTGCGTCCGGGCGACGGCGTGATCCACAGCTGGCTCAACCGCATGCTGCTGCCCGACACCGTCGGTACCGGCGGCGACTCGCACACCCGTTTCCCGGTGGGCATTTCGTTCCCGGCCGGTTCGGGCCTGGTGGCCTTCGCCGCCGCCACTGGCGTAATGCCGCTGGACATGCCCGAGTCGGTGCTGGTCCGCTTCAAGGGCAAGATGCAGCCCGGCGTGACCCTGCGTGACCTGGTCAACGCGATTCCACTGTACGCGATCAAGTCCGGTCTGCTGACCGTGGCCAAGGCCGGCAAGAAGAACATCTTCTCCGGCCGCATCCTGGAAATCGAAGGTCTGCCGGAGCTGAAGGTCGAGCAGGCATTCGAGCTGTCCGATGCCTCGGCCGAACGTTCGGCCGCCGGTTGCTCGGTGCACCTGAACAAGGAGCCGATCATCGAGTACCTCACCAGCAACATCACGCTGCTGAAGTGGATGATCGCCGAGGGTTACCAGGACGCCCGTTCGCTGGCGCGCCGCATCGAGAAGATGGAAGCGTGGCTGGCCAACCCGGAGCTGCTGCAGCCCGACGCCGACGCCGAATACGCCGCCGTCATCGAGATCGACCTGGCCGATATCCACGAGCCGATCGTGGCCTGCCCGAACGATCCGGATGACGTCAAGACGCTGTCGGACGTGGCCGGTGCGGCCATCGACGAAGTGTTCATCGGTTCGTGCATGACCAACATCGGCCACTTCCGTGCGGCGGCCAAGCTGCTGGAAGGCAAGCGCGACATCCCGACCAAGCTGTGGGTGGCCCCGCCGACCAAGATGGATGCTTCGGAGTTGACCAAGGAAGGCCATTACGGCACCTTCGGCACCGCCGGCGCACGCATGGAAATGCCGGGCTGCTCGCTGTGCATGGGCAACCAGGCACAGGTGCGCGAGGGCGCGACGGTGTTCTCGACCTCGACCCGCAACTTCCCGAACCGTCTGGGCCGCAACTCCAACGTGTACCTGGGTTCGGCCGAACTGGCCGCGATCTGCTCGCGTCTGGGTCGCATCCCGACCAAGGAAGAGTACATGGCCGACATCGGCGTGCTGGATGCCAGCAGCAAGGACATCTACCGCTACATGAACTTCGACCAGATCGAGGATTACCAGGACGTGGCCAAGACGGTCGCTGCCTGATGCGGTAGCCATCGACTGTTGGTCGATGGGATTCAACTGAAAACACCCGGCGCAGGCCGGGTGTTTTTTTGTGTGTGCGGTATTGGCCAGGAAAGGCGTTATGGCGCCGCTTCATGCCGTGCGCCCGGTGTCCAGTCCACCGAACCGCTGAAACGTCGGTTGCCGATCAGCAGGTCGCCGCGCCTGCCGATCACGTCCACCTCGAACCACGGCAGACCATCGGCCTGTGCTGGGCGCAGGTACATCTGCTTCTTCGCCCGATTGAACTCGATGTAATAGCGGCGATGGGGCATCGGCTTTGGTGCACCCGTCCAGTCAACCTGCACCACGCCTGGGTCATCGCTGCCGAAGAGGGACAAGTGGAAGCCGAAATCATCTTCCTCCACGTCGAAGTGGAACGTGTCGCTGCTGGCGATGGCGGTGGTGAGCGGCAGTAGAAGCAGGACGCCCATTGTGAGGAATTGAAACCGCGTCTTCCGTGTCATGCCCATGCTCCGTGTGTGCAGGGGCACATCAAAGCACACACGGCCGGGGTAGAGCCGAGCCATGCTCGGCTGCGTGCAGGCAGACGTGGTGACCGCTGCGCATGCTGGTAGAGCAGCCGAGCATGGCTCGGCTCTACCCCGCGATACCCCGCATTGCCTCGCGATACCCCGCGATACCCCGCATTGTCTCGCGATACCCCGCGATACCCCGCATTTCCCGGCATTGCCCGACATTGCCTTGCCGGATCGCGTCGTGTGGGGGGGCGGATTGGCCGCACCCGCACCTGAAATCGCCTATGCCCGATGACGGCATGCTGGTGGATTTCATTCCGCGGATCGCGGTGACCGCTGAGCTGCAGCGGAAGCTGCTGGTGGACAACCCGATGCGGTGGTGCCGGGGCGGGTGAGGGACGTCGCCGCGCGTGCTTCGGCCTGGCCGGGGCGCACGGTGGAGCCACGCCATGCGTGGCTGTTCTTCGGTCCGGCATGGCGTGCAGCCACCCGTGGGGTGGCTCTACCGGGGAGGGTCGCGCAACGGTAACGCCAGGCCATCGCATGATCGCCGGGTAGAGCCACGCCATGCGTGGCTGTTCTTCGGTCTGGCATGGCGTGCAGCCACCCGTGGGGTGGCTCTACCGGGGAGGGCCGCGCAACGGTGATGCCACCAGGCCATCGCATGATCGCCGGGTAGAGCCACGCCATGCGTGGCTGGCGCGGACTATCCCCGCGCCAACGCCATCAAGCGCTCGGCAATCCGCTCCAGTGGCACCATTTCTTCGGCCGCACCCAGCTTGTAGGCCGCGCCCGGCATACCCCAAACCACGCTGCTGGCTTCGTCCTGCACCAGCGTGGGGGCGCCGGCGTTGCGCAGTTCGAGCAGGCCGCGGGCGCCGTCGTCGCCCATGCCGGTGAGGATCGCGCCGATAGCGTTGCTACCGGCACTTTCGGCGACCGAGCGGAACAGCACGTCCACTGCCGGCTTGTGCCGGTTGACCGCGGGGCCGTCATCCACGCGGCAGCGCCAGCGCGCACCGTCGCGGATCACCCGCAGGTGCTTGCCGCCCGGCGGCAGGTAGGCGTGGCCGGGCAGCACCGCTTCGCCATCGCTGGCTTCGCGTACCGACATGGCCGAGTGCCGGTCCAGGCGCTCGGCGAAGGGCGTGCTGAACGTGGCCGGCAGGTGCTGGGTAAGCACCACGGCGGGCGCGTCGGCGGGCATGCCCTCGAGCACCACGCGCAGCGCTTCGGTACCGCCGGCCGAGGCGCCGATGGCGATCAGGCGGTCGGTGGTGCGGAACTGGATGCTGCGCGCGGGGGTGACCGGTGCGACCGCGTCGAGCGTGATGCGCGGGGTGATGGGGCGGGCCAGGGTGCGCACGCGCGAGCGCGCGGCCATCTTGACCTTGCCGATGATTTCCTCGGCATAGGCCTGCAGGCCGCGGGCGACGTCGAATTTGGGCTTGGACACGAAATCCACCGCGCCCAGTGCCAGCGCCTGCAGGGTGGTGTCGGCGCCGCGTTCGGTCAGCGAGGAGATCATCACCACCGGCAGCGGGTGCAGGCGCATCAGGTTTTCCAGGAACGCCAGGCCGTCCATGCGCGGCATTTCCACGTCCAGGGTGATCACGTCCGGGGCGAGGCGTTTGATCTTCTCGCGCGCCAGCAGCGGGTCGGCGGCGGTGCCGACCACCTCGATGCCCGGATCGCTGGCGAGGATTTCGCTGAGCATCTGCCGCACAACGGCGGAGTCGTCGACGATCAGGACTCTGCAGGGCGCACCGTGGGTCATTCGAACAGCTCCACGCCGCCGGTGACCGGGGCCTTGGACAGACGCGCACGCACGGCCGATTCGGTTGCGGCGACTTCGGCCTCGTGCGCGTGCGGCAGGCGCTGCACGACGACGCGGCCGGTGTCGGCGAAGAACCACACCTTGCGCGGATGGATGCCGCACAGGTCTTCGGCCAGCACCGGGATGTGCTCGGCCTGCAGGTACTGGCGCACGAACTCGGCGTTACGGGTGCCGACCGGGTTGCTGGTAAAGCCCTTGAGTACGTTGGCGCCGCCGAACACCTTGGCTTCCAGGCGCTTGCGGTGAGCGCCACGCTTGAGCAGGTCGTTGATCAGCAGTTCCATGGCGTAGCTGCCGTAGCGCGCGGGCGCGCCATCGCCGACGTTGCCTTCGGGCAGCAGGAAGTGGTTCATGCCGCCGATCTTGAGCACCGGGTCGCGCAGGCACGCGGCCACGCACGAGCCGAGGGTGGTGGTCAGCGCGGTGTTGTCGTCGACCACCAGGTACTGGGTGGGCAGCAGCTTGGCCGCGGTTACCTTGAAGCGGCTGTCGAAGTAACGCATGACATCGTCGGTGCGTAGCGCCAGGTTCATGCCGGTGCTCCGGGCGCGCGCTTGTACAGCGTGCGTCCGCACGGCTGGATCAGGTCGGCGGCGTGCAGGTAGTTCTCCGAGTGGCCGGTATAGAGCAGGCCGTCGTCGCCCATGTGCTGGATCAGCCGCGAGAGGATGCCGCGCTGGGTGGGCTTGTCGAAATAGATCATCACGTTGCGGCAGAACAGGGCGTCGAACGGGCCGCCGACGTCATAGCGGGGGGCGAGCAGGTTGAGCGGGCGGAAGTCGATCAGGTCGCGCAGCGCAGGATTGACCCGGCAATGGCCTTCGTTGGGGCCGCTGCCGCGCTGGAAATAGCGCTTCTTGAGCGCCGGATCGAGTCCGGACACCCGGTCGATGGCGTACACGCCGCGGCTGGCGGTGGCCAGCACCTGGGTGTCCACGTCGGTGGCCAGGATGCGCACCGGCGGCTTGAGCGTGCCGAACGCCTCGCAGGCGGTGATCGCCATCGAGTAGGGCTCCTCACCGGTGGAGGCCGCGCACGACCACAGCTGCAGGGTGCCGTGACCGGCGCGCGCGCGCAGCTCGGTGTCGAGCTTTTCGAAATGGTGCGGCTCGCGGAAGAACGCGGTGAGGTTGGTGGTGAGCGCGTTGGTGAACGCCTGCCACTCTTCGCCGCCGTCCTTTTCCAGCTGGTCCAGGTACTCGGTGAAGCTGCGCAGGCCGAGCGCGCGCAGGCGCCGCGACAGGCGGCCATAGACCATGTCGCGCTTGGCCGGGGCCAGCGAGATGCCGACACGCTGGTAGATCAGGTCGCAGACGCGGCGGAAATCACGGTCGGCGAACTCGAATTCGCGGCCGTTCTGGGAGGTGGCGGCAGGAGCGGAAGGCGTGGACACAGGCGCACTCGATGGGAATGGGGGAGTGGCGGCGACGGGGCCGCCACGAAGACTCAGAACTCTTGCCAGTTGCCGTCGTCCGGGGTCGCACTGCGCTGCGCGCGTGGTGCCGGCTGGGCGCGCGGGGCAGGGCGTGCGGCAGGGGTCGGGCGCGGGCGCGCTGCGGCCGGCACCACCACGCGCGAGGTGACCGCACTGACGGCCGCAGCAACCTGGTTGTCCAGGCGGAAGATCGCCACGACGTCGGCCAGCTGGTTGGCCTGTTCTTCCATCGCGCGCGCGGCGGCGGTGGCTTCTTCGACCAGGGCGGCGTTCTGCTGGGTGGTTTCGTCCATCTGCACCACGGTCTGGTTGACCTGTTCGATGCCGGCGGACTGTTCCTGGGAGGCGGCGGAAATCTCGGCCATGATGTCGGTCACCCGCTGCACCGAGGCGACGATCTCGCCCATGGTGCTGCCGGCCTTGCGTACCAGGGCCGAGCCGTCGGCGACGCTGGCGACCGAGTCGTCGATGAGGCCCTTGATCTCCTTGGCCGCGCCCGCCGAGCGCTGGGCCAGGGTGCGCACTTCGGAGGCGACCACGGCAAAGCCGCGCCCCTGCTCGCCGGCGCGGGCCGCTTCCACTGCCGCGTTGAGCGCCAGGATGTTGGTCTGGAAGGCGATGCCGTCAATGACGGAGATGATCTCGGCGATGCGCCTGGAGCTGGTTTCGATCGCGCTCATGGTGGTGACCACCTGGCCGACCACCTCACCGCCCTGCGAGGCCACGCTGTGCGCGCCGATGGCCAGCTGGTTGGCCTGGCGGGCGTGCTCGGCGTTCTGGCGCACGGTGGAGGTCAGTTCCTCCATCGAGGCGGCGGTCTCTTCCAGGTTGGCGGCCTGCTGCTCGGTCCGACGCGACAGGTCGCTGTTGCCGCTGGCGATTTCCCCGGCGGCCTGGGTGATGCTGCCGGCCGCGCCCTGGATCTGGCCGACGATCTGGGTGAGCTGGGCGACGGTGGCGTTGGCGTCGTCGCGCATGCTGGCGAACACGCCCTGGAAGTCGCCGTGCATGCGCACGGTGAGGTCACCTTCGGCGATGCCCGACAGCAGCTGCGAGAGCTTGCCGAGGTTGTCGTCGCTGACCTGCATCATCGCGTTGAGGTTGCCGATCATCAGGCGGAAGTCGTGATCGAAGCGGGTGGCATCGCCGCGCTGGCTGAAGTCCCCGGCCGCGGCAGCGCCGGCCAGGCGCTTGATCTCGTCGTTGATGCTGCCCAGGTTGCGCTTGACGGTATCGACGGTGGCGGTGATTTCCGCCTTCTCGCCCGGGTAGCGGGCGATGTCGGCGTGCAGGTCGCCCACGGCGTAGCGCTGCACCACCTGCAGGACGTCGTCCATGGTCTGCACGTGCGCGCCGACCAGCGCGTTGGTTTCATGCACCATCAGGCCGTATTCGCCGGGGAAGGCACTTTCGTCCATACGGAAGCGGGTCTGGCCGGCCTCGTGCTGGCTGGCCATGTCGCGCTGGCCGCTGATGACCGCGTGCAGCTGTTTCTGCATCCGGCCCATGCTTTCGAGCAGGCGGCCGGGTTCGTCGTGGGCCTGGGCGCCGATGCGGCTGTCCAGCTTGCCGGCGGCGATGCTCTCGGCCACGTGGGTGGCCTGGCGCAGGGGCAGGGTGATGCGGTTGCCGATGAGCCAGCTCAGCGCCAGCACGATCAGAACCACGACGCCGCCGCTGACGGTCATGATGGCGGTGAAGACCAAGGCCTGCTTCTGCACGTCTTCCATGTAGACGCCGCTGCTGATCACCCACTGCCACGGCTTGTACAGGCCTGCGTAGGAGGACTTGTCATACAACCCTTCGGCGCCGGCCTTGGCCCACTTGTAGGAGATCACGCCGCCGCCCTGGCCTGCGACCTGGACCAGGTCATGGAACAGCCGCACGCCGTCTTCGGAGCGGAAGTCCTTCATGTCCTTGCCGACCAGGTCCTTGCGGAACGGATGCATGAGCACGTGGTAGCCGGTGTCGTAGACGCTGTAGTAGTAGGCATCGTTGTCGGCGCGCATGCGCTCGATGGCTTCCAGCGCGGCCTTCTTCGCTGCCGCGTCATCCAGCTCGCCGGTTTCGGCCAGGCGGTGGTAATGGTCCAGGATGCCGTAGGTCAGTTCGACCTGGATCTTCAGGCTGTCTTTGCGGGTGTCGGTGAGGTCCAGGTACTGCATGCGGGCAGCGATCACGGCCAGGGCGATCACGCCGACGGCAATCAATGCGGTAAGCAGGTTGAGCTTGCGCCTGACGGACAGGTTGGAGAAATACTGGTTCCAGCGGCTGATCAGATTCATGTGCAGGGCGTCTTGGGTCGACAATCGTGTCGAGGCAATGCTGTTATCGGCCGGGGAGCGCGCCGATTGAGGTGTAGTGACTGAGCGTATTCAGATTGGAGCGGGTGGCGCCTGGTAGAGCCACCCCATGGGTGGCTGCGCGCGGCGCCCGGAAGGAAGAGCAGCCACGCATGGCGTGGCTCTACCCGGTGTGTGGGTTGCGTTGGTAGAGCCACCCCATGGGTGGCTGCGCGCGGTGCCCGGAGGTAGAGCAGCCACGCAGGGCGTGGCTCTACCTGGGGGTCAACAAAAAGGCCCCGATGGGTATCGGGGCCTTCTGCCGTGCCGGTTTACAGGCCGCTGGCGGGCTTAGAACTCCTGCCAGTCGCCGTCGGCCAGTTCGGTGGCAACCGGGCGGGCGGCGGGGCGGCGGGCCGGTGCCGGTGCGGCGGCAACCTGGCGCACCGGGGCGCGCGAGGCTGGCGGGGCGAACGCCACCGGTGCCACCACGTCCTGCGCGTCGAGGGTGAAGATCGACACTGCATCGCTGAGGTGGCCGGCCTGCTCTTCCATCGAGCGGGCGGCGGCAGTGGCTTCTTCCACCAGGGCGGCATTCTGCTGGGTGGTTTCATCCATCTGCACGACGGTCTGGTTGACCTGCTCGATGCCGGCGGACTGCTCCTGCGAAGCGGCGGAGATCTCGGCCATGATGTCGGTCACGCGCTGCACCGAGGCAACGATTTCGCCCATGGTCGCGCCGGCCTTGTGCACCAGTGCCGAGCCGTCGTTGACCTTGCCGACCGAGTCGTCGATGAGGCCCTTGATCTCCTTGGCGGCACCGGCCGAACGCTGGGCCAGGGTGCGCACTTCGGAGGCGACCACGGCAAAGCCGCGGCCCTGTTCGCCGGCACGCGCCGCTTCCACCGCCGCGTTGAGCGCCAGGATGTTGGTCTGGAAGGCGATGCCGTCGATGACCGAGATGATCTCGGCGATCTTCTTGGACGAGGTCTGGATCGCGCTCATGGTGGTGACCACCTGGCCGACCACGTCACCGCCCTGGCTGGCGACGGTGTGTGCGCCAATGGCCAGCTGGTTGGCCTGGCGGGCATGCTCGGCGTTCTGGCGCACGGTGGAGGTGAGTTCCTCCATCGAGGCGGCGGTTTCTTCCAGGTTGGCGGCCTGCTGCTCGGTACGGCGCGACAGGTCGCTGTTGCCGGTGGCGATCTCGCTGGCAGCCGAGCTGATGGCCTGGCTGGAATGCTTGATGCGGGTGACGATGCCGCTGAGCTGCTCGGCGGTGGCGTTGGCATCGTCGCGCATGGTGGCGAATACGCCCTGGAAATCGCCGTGCATGCGCACGGTCAGGTCGCCCTGCGACAGCGCGGTGAGCAGGCCGGAGATCTGTTCGATGCTGGCCGCGTTGGCGTCCAGCAGGCCGTTGATCTGCTGTGCCAGCTGCAGGAAGAAGCCTTCCTTGCCTTCGGCGACGATGCGACCGGACAGGTCGCCGGCAGCGGCCTGGGCGATCACGCGCGCCACTTCGGCCTCGACCAGCGCTTCGGGGGTACGGTCACGCCATTCCACGACGTGGCCGACGCTCTCGCCTTCTTCGTTGCGGATGGTCGAGACCACCTGGGCGAACTGGGCATCACCGAACTGCATCGCGCGACGGGCCACGCCATGCTGCTTGAGGTTGGCCAGCAGGCTGGCATCCATCTCGCCGCGGTGCTCCAGCACGGTGAGCGGACGTCCGACCAGCGAGGCGCCTGCGTCGAACTCGGGCAGGTGCTTGCGCAGCTCGTCCTGGTACTGGGACAGGCTCTGCTCCAGGGCGCGGTTGGCGTAGACGATGTTGAGCTGGTTGTCGGTCAGGTACACGCCGGTGGAGCTGTAATCCAGCGCGGTGCGGATACGCAGGTTCTCGCGGGCGATGGCCTGGTCGGTCTCGGTGCGCTCGCGCAGGTCGCGCTGCATGCGCTGCATGGCCTGCATCAGGTCACCGACTTCATCCTTGCGGCTGACGTCGATGTGGCCATCGAGCTTGCCGCTGGCGACATCGTTGGCCACCGACACGGCGCCGCGCATGCTGCCCACCAGCGAACGGGCGAACAGGAACACCAGCACCAGGCCCAGGCCGGCGCCGCCGAGCAAGGCGATGACGGTCAGGGTGGCCGAAGCGGCGTAGGTGGACTCGGCTTCCTCGCGCGAGGCGCGGGCCAGCCGGTTGTCTTCGGCGATCAGTGCTTCGAGCGCGGACGAGGCCTTCTGGTGCTTGCTGCGGGTCTCGCCGACGAAGGTGTCGATGGCATCGTCGGGCAGGTCCAGCTCCAGCATTTCGCTGACCGCATCGTAGGAAACCAGCGCGTCTTTCCAATCCTTGGCGAAGGTATCAAACAGCTTCTTCTGCTGGGGATTGTCGATCAGTTCGGGGTATTTCTTGATGGCCAGGTCGATCTTGCCGCGCAGGTCGGCGGCACGGGTCTTGGCTTCGGCCTTGACGTCTGCGCTGGCGCGGATGAGGCCCTGGTAGGCCGAGTTGCGGTATTCGCCGACCATGCCGCGGATTTCACCGGCAGTACGGATGCTCTCCATCCGGTGGCCCGCCAGTTCGGTGGTGACGTTGTTGAGTGAGTACAAGCCACGATAGGCCACGATGCCCTGCAGCAGCATCACCAGCAGGAGGACGCCGAAAGTCAGCATCAACTTCGGCATCAGTTTGAGGTTGTTGATCCAGGGCATGGGCGGTGCGATCTCCAAGGGCAAACGCGTCCGGGCATCGTGCCCGGTTGCAGCGACCACGCCGGACGGTGCCGGCGTGGCATGGCGTACAGCGGATTACTTGATGTTGGCGAGCTTGAGGCCGGCCGGCGAGCTGACTTCGATTTCAGCGCGCGATGCGTCACGGGCGATCTTGCCGATCACGCAGACGGTCTTGCCTTCCAGGCTTTCCAGCGGGAAGCTGAACTTGCCGCGGTTGGCGCCGGCGATGCGGGCCGAGAAGGTGTGGCGCGGGAAGGCGCCGCCCATGTACAGGAAGGTCGGCTGGCCTTCGGAACCTTCGGCGTAGCGGGCCTTTTCGACCTTGCCGCAGACCATGCCGTCCTTGCCGACCGAGCGCGGTGCCATCTCCGGCGGGATCATTTCAGCCGACTGGGCGAAAGCGGACGAGGCGGAGGTGGCGAGAACGGCAACCGAGAACAGCGCAAGCAGGGACTTCATCGGGAAAAATCTCCGGGGAAAATGGACGAATTGGCCCGGCCTTGGGCAGCCCTACACAGCCGGGTCCTGAAGCAGCTATCGGCCGTCCTGGACGGAACTGAAGAACTTTTTTCACCCCGCGTCCACGCGGTGGTGAGCGGAGCGGGCACGATCAGGCAGCAGCGTCTTCGACGTGGCTGGGCTGGCCCATGTCGGCGCTGTCGAGCAGGGTTTCGATATCCAGCAGGATCAGCATGCGATCGTCCTGGGTGCCGATGCCGGAAATGAAGCGGGTATCGACGGCGGCGCCAAACTCGGGGGTGGGGCGGATCTGGTCGGCGCTGAGCGGGATGACGTCGGAGACGCTGTCCACGACGATGCCGACCACGCGGTCTTCGACGTTGAGCACGATCATGACGGTGAAGGCATCGTAGGTGGCCTTTTCCAGGCGCAGCTTCAGGCGCAGGTCGATGACCGGGACGATGGTGCCGCGCAGGTTGATGACGCCCTTGATGTAATCCGGTGCGTCGGGAACGCGGGTGACCGAGTCGTAGCCGCGGATTTCCTGCACCTTGAGGATATCCACGCCGTAGTGCTCGGCGCCGAGGGTGAAGCTGAGGTACTCACCACCGCTGCTGGCGGCATTTAGGTTGCTGTCGTTCATCGAAGGAATCCTGGGTCGGGCGTGGCGGTAGAAAAACCGGGCGTCACGCTGGATATCGGCCTGGATGGGGGCGACTTTAGAGGGGGTGTGGCGAGCGAGGTCCAGCGATTCGCTGCTGACGCGCGCCGCCCGCCCTGACACCTTGCCGCGACCGGATGGGAGAAGCCGCCCCGATGATTGGGGGAGGGTAGTGCCGAGCCAWGCTCGGCACCTCAACCAAACCCCCAATGCCCCGCGTGCTCTTGATCTCAACGCGGTGAAAGCGATCTCTCGAAGGCCGGTACGGGTGGGTTGGCGGGACCGTCATGCGCCATGGATGGCGTATGCGAGCTTACAGGGGTGAAGGCGCATTGCTTGCGAGGCACTGCCTCGCATACGACTGAACGGACAGCCGCCAGCGGCTGGACCGGGCCGCGGAGCGGGACTTGCAGCGTGTCCCGCCAACCCACCCGTACCGACCCGGCGCGGCACACTCGCACCGCTGCTTGGCCGTTGCCGTTGCCGCTGGCAAAAAACCAATCCCTCAACTCTCCCCGTTCTTGCGCGCACTGCGCTGCCGGTCGATGCGGAAGATATAGCGCTGGATCGCGCTGTCCCCACCGCGCGGCAGGTTGTCAAAGCGCATCCCCACGCGCTTCATCTCCACCCCGTTGGGCAGCTTCACCGCCAGCTGGTTGCAGACGATCAACGACACCTCCAGCGGACCGCTGTCGGGCATGTCCAGCCGCGCCTGGTAGCGCTTCTGCATTGAAAACACATTGCAGTCCGGCGGCACCGTCACCGCCAGGCCACCGCCGCTGATGTCCACCACCCGCAGGTTCAGCGCCTCGCTGCGATCCTCGTTGACCGGAAAACGCACGTGCGGCGAATCGGTGATCGGCGTCTCCAGCCGGTACAGCTCACGCCGCTGCAGATGCACCAGCTCACTGGGGAAGGCCACCCGGAAGGCCACATGGCCGCTGCCGCCGGTCCGTTCAAGATGATCCAGCCGGAACCGCACCATCACCCGGTCCAGCTGTGCAAAACACAGCAGATGCCCGGCCTCTTCGGCCGCCCGGTTGGCGGGCTCGGAGGGACTACCGTCCAGCAATAGCCAATCCTCGTCCTCGTCCAGCTCCAGGATCGCCGTCGGGAAGGACTGGTCGCGGCCGCCCAGGTGCGCGTTGATCAGCGAACGCTGGTCGATCAGCGCCTGCAACAACTGGCGGATCTGCCGGGGATTGCGGACCAGGTAACGATCATCCGTGCCGTCATCGTGGGCGGCATGGGTTCCGTCGTGTGCGTCAAGGCTGCCTTCGGACATGGACTCTTGCTGTGTTGGGCGGGCGCCGTCGGCGAAGATTGCCGGGGCTCTGTCCGTTTATCGGCAGTAGTTCACGTTTATGTAGGGGGAATTGTGCGCCGTCCGACTGCGCTGTCCGGCCAGGTCGGCATCAGTCGCACCGTGACGCGGTATGTCGGCGTGCAAAACGACGACACCCCGCCGGAGCGGGGTGTCGTGGGCATCACGCAAACCAACGGCAGGCCATCAGAACTCCTGCCAGTCGCCTTCGTTGGCCAGCACCGGCTCGCGTACCGCCGTGCGACGCACCGGGGCGGCTGCCTGGCGGGGGCGCGGTACGGCGG